>NZ_DAIQNN010000152.1:0-4981 GCF_036788415.1 Rubrimonas sp.
ATAGGTGTCGTCGCCCGCGTCGCCGACGAGGCGCTCGCCGCCGGTCTCCGCCGCGAGGATGTCGTTCCCGGCGCCGCCGATCATCAGATTGGCCTTGAGCTCGAAGCTCGGCAGCTCGGGCAGCTCCGGCGGGTTCACCGCGTCCTCGATGGCGGCCTTGACCTTGCGCACGGGCTCGAGCACCGCGTCGACCGCCGCTTCGATCTTGCCGCGGGCCTCGTTGAAGGCCTTCACGACGGGGTTGTCGTCCATCGCCTCGTCGAAGATCAGCCGCGCCAGCGCGCCGATCCCCATCACCACGTCGTCGCCTTCGCCGCCGCTGAAGATCGAGCCGGCCGAGATCGAGAGCGGGTCCCAGCCCTCCCCGCCGCCGCTTTGGGTGAGGTCGGTCATCGAGTCGAACAGCGCCTGCGTGTCGGTGGCGACGAGGATCAGGTCCTCGCCGTTCCCGCCGAAGACGAAGTTCATCGTCCCCGTGGCCAGCGCGAGGTCGTTCCCGTCGTCGCCGAGCTGCACGCTGTTGTCGGCCAGCGCGAGCAGCAGGTCGTCGCCGGCCCCTCCGGTTTGCGCGGTCACCGCGATCTCGGCCTTGGGCTTGAGGGTGATCTTCTTCTCGCCGGTCTCGGCGTCGGTGGTGCGGGCGGGCTTCGCGCCGATCTTCGTGCTGGGGCTGATCCCGAGCAGCACGTCGTCGCCGTCGCCGCCATGCTGGAAGCCGAGCGCGACCGGGACCTTCTTCACGATGGCCGCCGCGCCGCCGATCATGATGTCGTCGCCCGAGCCGCCGAACTGCAGCGCCGCCTGGCCGCCGCCGACGATCACGTCGTTCCCGGCGTCGCCGTACTGGACGACGGCGAGCCCGCCGGCGACCAGAAGGTCGTCGCCGGCGCCGGCGAACTGCACCGCCGCCGCGCCGATGGCGAAGCCCATGTCGCGACCGCCGCCGCCGATCTGCACGTTGCCGGAGCCTCCGGCGACCATCACGTCGTTCCCGGAGCCGCCGGCGCCCACGAAATCGTCGAGCTTGTCGAGCAGCCGGCCGATGGCGGCGTGGTCGAGGTCGAGATCGGCGGGCAGCACGGCGGAGAAGCCGTCCATGAACTGAAGGTTCTTGTCGCCGAGCGCGATGGCGATGTCGTCCCCGTGCCCGCCGACCTGCACGTTGAGCCCGCCGACGCCGAACATCACGTCGTTTCCGTCGCCGCCATGCTGGACGTTGACGCCGCCGACGCCCACGAGGATGTCGTTCCCGGCCTCGCCGAGCTGGACGTTGAACGAGCCCGCGGCGAACAGCTTGTCGTTGCCCGACCCGCCGCGCTGCACGTTCGCCCCGCCCGCGCCGATGATGAGGTCGTCGCCCGCGTCGCCGTTCTGGTAGTTCCCCCATGCGCTTGCCGCGAGCAGGATGTCGTTCCCGTCGCCGCCATGCTGGACGGTGCCCATTCCCCCGGCGATGAGCAGGTCGTTCCCGGCGTCGCCCCACATCACGTTGCCCACGCCGCCGCCGATCAGCCGGTCGTCTCCGGCGCCGCCATACATCACATTGGCGACGCCGCCGGCGAAGATCGAGTCGTCGCCCGCGTCGCCATGGACGACGTTGACGCCGCCGAGAACGTAGATCGAGTCGTTCCCGTCGCCGCCGCGCAGCACGTTCGTCCCGCCGATGGCGCGGATCGTGTCGTTCCCGGCCCCGCCATAGGCCCAGTTGAAGCCGCCGATGGCCTCGATCCAGTCGTTCCCGTCCTCGCCATGCAGATGGTTGTGGACGCCGCGCCCGATCAGCGTGTCGTCGCCGGCGCCGCCATACATGTTGTTGCTGGCGCCCCAGCCTTCGAGGCGGTCGTTCCCGGTCCCGCCATACATGTCGTTGCGCGCGCCGTGCCCGTAGAGCCGGTCGTCGCCGGCGTCGCCATGCATCGCGTTGTAGGCGCCGTGGCCCTTCAGCGTGTCGTTGTGATTGCCGCCGCGCATGTCGTTCCACGGCGCCCAGGCTTCCAGATAGTCGTCGCCGTCGTCGCCGCGCATCCAGTTCTTGCCGGCGCCGTAGCCGTAGATCCTGTCATTCCCGGTCCCGCCATACATGGTGTTGGAGACGGCGTAGCCCTTGAGCAGGTCGTTCCCCGTCCCGCCCGACATCCAGTTCTTCGCGCCGTAGCCGATGAGCGTGTCGTTCCCGCCGTTCCCGTAGAGCTCGTTGTACGGCAGGTAGCCCGTGATCGAATCATGCCCGCCGCCGCCATGCTTGACGGGCGAGACGACTGTGACGACGGATTTGACGGCGGAGCCGATCTTCTTGACGACGCTTCCCATGATCGTGGTCCTCTCGGTTGCCGGGGCGACAGCCGCGCCCTGTGAGGACCGGGATACGTCGTCAGGGCTCGGGCGGCCTGTGAGCCCCGTCACAGGTCGGACCGCCGCCGACGCGACGGCCGTCGGCGTCGAGCGCGGGGTAGCGCGCGACACGGCGCAACGATCCGTCGGGGGCGCGGCGGGCCGCCTCGATGTCGCGCCCGCGCAGGGCGTTGCGGCGCAGATCGGCGACCATCGCCCGGGCCTCGCCGAAGGGCGCCACGAAATCGGCCACCACGACGCGCCCGCCGCTGCGCCAGTCCTGCGGCTCGAGCGGGCGGCCCTCGCGCAGCGCGGCCTCGGCGATCTCGTCGCTCAGCAGCGCCCAGGTCGCGATCCCCATCGGCCGGGCGCCGCGCCGCCAGATGCGGAACTGTCCGAGCGACAGGGGCGCCGTCAGCAGCTTCGCAGCCTCGGCCAGTGGAAAGCCGCCCTGCAAAGGCGCATGGGCGAACAGCCACAGCGCCTCGCCCAGAAGGGCGAACCGCTCCGCCGCGGCGCCCGGCGCATCGGGCGCTTCAGTCACCGCGCCATCGCGTGATACTCGGCGTTGGGCCGCATGTCGGTCGCCGAGGCCATGCGGTTGGACATGTTGAAGAAGGCGGCGACGGCGGCGATGTCCCAGATGTCGCGGTCGCGGAACCCGGCGTCGCGCAGCGCCGCCCTGTCTTCCTCGCCGATCTCGTGCGAGGCGCGGGTGATCGCCACGGCGAAGCCGAGCATCGCGCGCAGCCGCGGCGAGAGCCGCGCCGCCCGCCAGTTCGTCGCCAGCGCGTCGCCGAGGGCGGCGTCGCCCGACAGCTTGCGCACCGCCGCGCCATGCGCGGTCACGCAATAGAAGCAGCGGTTCTCCGCCGAGACGACCACCGCGATCATCTCGCGTTCGAGCTTGCTCAGCCCGCTCGGGGCCAGCATCAACTGGTTGTAGAAGGCCGAGAAGGCGCGCAGCTTCTCCGCGTCGAAGGCGTAGGCCGTCAGCACGTTGGGGACGAGGCCGAGCTTCTCGCGGCATGTCGCCAGATGCGCCGCGAGATCGTCGGGCAGGTCGGGGGTCGGGTCGAGCGCGAGCGCGGTGACGCGTTCGGCCGCGGCGGGCGTCTCGGGATCGGATGGCGTCACTTGCGTCTCCCCTGTCGGGCGGCGTCGGCGGCATCGTGCCTCAGCCGGCCCGCCGCGGACAGGGGGGAACTTAGCGCGGGCGGGCGGCGGCGCGGATCAGGGCGGCGGCGATGCGTTCGAGCGGCAGGACCGTGTCGGCGCCGCCGCGCGCGATCGCCTCCTTGGGCATGCCGAAGACGACGCAGGTCGCCTCGTCCTGCGCGATGGTGGCGGCGCCCATCTGGCGCATCTCCAGCATTCCTGTCGCGCCGTCGTCGCCCATGCCGGTCAGGATCGCCGCGACCGCGTTGGGGCCGGCGACCTGCGCGGCGGAGCGGAACAGCACGTCCACCGACGGCTTGTGCCGCGACACCGGCGCCCCGTCGAGGACCGATACGCCATAGCCGCGGCCAGTCCGCTTGAGCGCCAGATGGCGCTCCCCCGGCGCGATCAGCGCGCGACCGCGGCGGACCGCGTCGCCGTCCTCCGCCTCCTTGACCTCGATGGCGCAGCACCCGTCGAGGCGGCGGGCGAAGGCGGCGGTGAAGCCCGCCGGCATGTGCTGGACGACGACGACCCCCGGCGCGTCGGCGGGCAGCCCGACGAGCACTTCGCGCAGCGCCTCGGTGCCCCCGGTCGAGGCGCCGATGCAGATCACGGGTTCGGTGCGCGGCATGCGGGCGATGGCGCGGTCGTGACCGCTTTCGCGGGCGGGCGGCAGCACGGCGTCGGCCGTCAGTTTCGGCGCGACCGCGGTCGCGCGCTGCGTCGGCCCGTCGCCCAGCGCGCGCCGCGTGTTGCCGAGCCGGGCGCAGGCGGCGCCGCGGATCGCGTCGCGGATCCGCGCGCCGCTGTCGCGCAGGGCCGTCATGCTGCTCATGGCGGGCTTGCCGATCACCTCGACGGCGCCGGCCTCCAGCGCGCGGAGCATCGCCTCCGAGCCCTTCTGCGTGTGGCTCGAGCAGATGACCACGGGGATCGGCTGCTGCGCCATGATCCGGCGCAGGAATGTCAGCCCGTCCATGCGCGGCAGTTCGACGTCGAGCACCATCACGTCCGGAGTCTCGGCGCGCATCTTCTCGAGAGCTTCGAAGGGATCGCGGGCCGTGCCCATCAGCGACAGGCCGGGATCGCCCGCGATGACGTCCGACAGGGCGGCGCGCACGACGGCGCTGTCGTCCACGACGAGGACGCGGACCGGCGCGCGGCCCGCCGCAGGGTTTGGACGATGTGCGGACGACACTGGGCTAAATCCTCCTGTTGGGCCCGGCGCCGGAGAAATCTCGCGAAAAAGGCGCGACCGGCTGGCGACGGCGACGGCGCGACTCCGACGCCACGTTTCAGGATTAGGAACCCAATGGTGAAGAAGCGGCTAAGTCGCCGCGTCAGGCGCGCAGCGCGCACGGCTTGCGCTTGCTCGGCGCCGCTGCTAGGTCCGCAGGCGGAGAGGTGGCCGAGTGGTCGAAGGCGTTCGCCTGCTAAGCGAATATACGCCAAAAGCGTATCGCGGGTTCGAATCCCGTCCTCTCCGCCA
>NZ_DAIQNN010000153.1:0-4947 GCF_036788415.1 Rubrimonas sp.
TCGTCGCCCTTGTTCGGCATCGGCAGGACGTGGATGACACGCCCATGGGTGCCGGACCCCGGATCGACGTCGACCACGGCCAGAGCGTCGGGTTGCGAGAAATCGGGGCTCAGCAGCAGCGTGTAGGCCAGCGTCTCCGCCGGCGCCTCCATCGCCATCCGCGGCGAGGGATGAAAGGTGGGATCGGGCCTCAGGTTCATCGTCGTCTCCTTCCCTGTGCTGCGCCGGCTCGAACGGCCGGCTTCCGCGTCGCGGCGCCATGGGCCCCGGGGCGGCGATCATAGCGCCGATTCCGGGTCGACCCCAAAGCGATCCGAAGCCTCCGCCCCTGCGCGCGTCGCTGCGCGGCCGGGATTTCGCGCCGGGGCGCGCCGATCACGCCGTGCGGGGCACGGGCGCGACGGCGGTCCGCTTGGCGGGGTCATGGAAGGGGCGATCCGCCACTGTCGCCGCCGCGCGACCGAAGGGTCCCGCGACCTCGACCGCCTCTCCGACCGCCGCGTGCGCGCTTGAGACCATGGCCAGCGCGATGTTGCGCTCCAGCCGTGGCGAATGGACCGCAGAGGTCACCTTGCCGACAACGGCGCCGTCCTTCAGCACTGGCCAGAACGTCGTGTTCGGCCCCGGCAGCGGCGCGCCATCGATCACGAGGCCCACCTGCCGGCGGCGCGGGCCCTGCGCGCGGATGCGGCGCAGCGCGGCCTTTCCGATGAAGTCGGCCTCCATGTCGAGGTTCACCAGACGGTCGAGACCCAGTTCGAAGGGGTTCGTGTCGCTGTCGGCGTCGGCGCGGTAGGACAGCATGCCGCCCTCTATGCGGCGGATCGTCGATGTGTGGCCGGGCTTCAATCCCAGAGGCGCGCCGGCCGCCATGATCCGCTCCCAGAGTTCCTCGCCGCGGGCACCGTCGCGCAGGTAGAGTTCGTAGCCCAGTTCGCTGGACCAGCCGGTGCGCGAGACGATCAGCGGGATGCCGTCCAGTTCCGCCTCGCGCAGCCAGTAGTAGCGCAGGTCCGCGATCGACTCGCCGAACAGCGCCTGCATGACCATGCCGGACTTCGGCCCCTGCAACTGCAGCGGCGAGACGTCCGGCTCGCGGATCGTGACGTCCATGCCGGCATGGACCGCCACGCCCTGGGCCCACAGCAGGATGTCGCTGTCGGCCAGCGACAGCCAGAAATGCGCCGCGCCCAGCCGCAGCAGGACCGGGTCGTTCAGGATGCCGCCTTCGGCGTTGGTGATGAGGACATACCTGCACTGGCCGACCGCCATCGTCGACAGGTCTCGCGGCGTCAGCATCTGGACGAAGCGCGCCGCGTCCGGCCCCGTGATCTCGACCTGACGCTCTACCGCGACATCGCAAAGGATCGCATCGTTGACAAGATTCCAGAAGTTCTGCTCAGGGTCGCCGAAATCACGGGGTATGAACATGTGATTGTAGACCGAAAAGGCCTTCGTACCCCAACGAACAGTGGATTCGAAGTAGGGGGACTTTCTAATCTGTGTCCAGAATCCGAATTCTGCGGCCTGAATCATTGGCGTCATGCTCCCGTTTCATCGGTCCGGCTGATCCGCCAACCGTGTTTCTTGCCGGAGATAATGCGCCGACGCTTTGGCCGAACGGCCCGATTCTCGGACGATGCGCAGGCCGCGCGGCGCATTTGACCCCGGCTGTCCGGACCGAACCGTCCGCGTCAGCCGCGCGGCCTGGGCGCCAATCGCGCAAGGTTCGGCGGAGCGTCCTTGATGCGCCGCGTCGCGACGTAGGTCATGTAGCGGTCGATCCCCAGTTCGGCCTCCAGCAGGCCGGTCATCAGGGCCTGGAAGGCCGCCATGTCGGGGCTCAGGACCTTGAGCACGTAATCCATGCCGCCCCCGGTCGCGACGCATTCGGCGACCTCGTCCAGCCTGCGGATCTCCGCCTCGAACCGGTCGAAATCTGCCTTTCGATGGCGCGCCAGCGAGACCGTGACGAAGACTTCCGTAAGATGGGCGATGCGCTCGAGGGCGATGTCGGCGCCGTAGCCGCGTATGATCCCGGTGGCCTCCAGCCGCTTGAGCCGCGCCCAGCACGGCGTCGGCGACAGGTTGACGAGTTCGGAGAGCCTGGCGCGGCTCAGCGGGCCATGTTTCTGCACCGCGCTTAGAATGCGGATGTCGATCGCATCGAGGCCGACCCGGGTCATGGCGAACTGGCTCCCATGGCGCGGACCCTGCGTCCCGGGCAAGGGGCGCACGGGACCCGTGGTCCCTGGACACCCTGTCCGGTTACGCGGCCATGAGGACGGTCGCAAGCCCGTGCTGTCGGCGCAGGGCGCGGGGGCCGGGGTCGCCGTTCGGCATGGTCAGCCGCGCAACGCCCTCGCGATCCGCTTGGCGGCGCGCACGCCGCTGTCGTAGGCGCCGTTCACCAGCGCCGCGCGTTCGGCGTTCACCGCTTCGCCCGCGAAGAACAGCCGGTCCGCGATAGGCGTGCCGAGCGCCTCCCGCGCCCCGGTGCGGCCCGGCCGCTGCACCGAATAGGCGCCCAGTGAGAACGGATCGTCCGCCCAGGGCGTCATGATGCCCTTGACGAAGCGCCGGCGGATGTCGCTTCCCAGCAGCTTCACGAGCTCGCCCAGGGCGAAGTCGACGGTCGCGGCCTCGCCGGCGCGCGACATCTCCCAGCCGAACGCGCCGCCGATGTTGCCGAACATGTAGTCGTGGCCGCAGGGCCAGGCGATGAAGAAGCACGCGGGCGCCGGCGTCTCGTCGGGCACGCGGTAGGTGACGATCTCGCCGTCGCGGAGGCCGAAGCGCGCGCCGTCGAACAGCAGCGGAACCTTGACGAGCAGACCCATGGGCACGTCGTGGATCGCCTCGCGCTTGGCCAGCGGCAGTTCGGGCGCGAAGCGGATGGCGCCCGAGGCGAGGACGCCCGTGGACACCGTGACGAGGCAGATCCTCGCCCGAACCACGCCGCGCGTCGTCTCCACCGAGACACCCGGCCCGCTCCAGTCGATCGCCGTCACGCGCGCCCCCAGCGCGATGGGCGCCCCGTCCGCCAGCGTCTCCACCACCGTGCCGAGGCCCTCGCGGACGAAGCAGCTCGGCTGGTCGTCCGCCTGCTCCCAATGGTCCATCGGAGACAGGTCCCTGAAGTCCACGCCATAGTCCATCGCGCCGAGCCACGACTGCACCGTTCCCGAGAACGCGAGATCCTTCGGAAGCACGTCGATGGCGGGAACCGCGCGCCCCTTCCTGCCCGCCTTGCGCAGCGCCCGGTCGACGGCGTCCTGCGCGTCGCGGTAGGCGGCCCATTCCTCGCCCGTCGCGCGCCTGCCGTCCACGAACAGCGACTCCGGCGCGTCGGTGTGGTCGACCAGCGTGAACGGCCCCCGCCGGGCGATCTTCGCCAGCGAGTTGCCGTCGGATCCCGAGACCCACGAACAGCCCATGTCGACCGGCGCGCCGAATTCCGTCCGGCTGGTCCACGCCCGCCCGCCGACGCGGTTCGCGCCCTCGACCACGACATGGCTCACTTTGCGCTTCGCGAGCCGCCGGGACGCGGCCATGCCGGCGGCCCCCGCCCCGACGATCACGACTTCGGGGTCGGACGGAATCGCTGCGTGGCGCTGGGCCTCGTTCTGCATGGCGGCAACGTCTCCCGGGTTCGGCGCCGTCCCGAGGCGGCGCGCAAGCGCGCCCGCCCGGTTCGGGGTTCGATGCGATACGGATCGTGCAGGGGCGGCCGGTCGCGGCCCAGCCCTGCCCGGCGGCGGATGGGGCCTCAGACGCCCGGCGCGAACGACGCCTCGATGAGCCTCGTGCCCGCGGCGACGCGCCACCGTCCACGGGCGCCGGCGCGCAGATAGGCGGTCTCGCCCGCGCCGAACCTCGCGCCGTCGATCTCGACCGCGCCTGCGAGGACCGACACGAGCCGATGGCGCACCGACGTCTCGCCGGCCTCGATCGCGTCGGGGTAGTCCGTCCGCGTCACCGCCATCCGCCCGTCGGCGCTGAGGAACGCGGTGTGCGCCATCGACACCGCGCCGTCGCCTGTCCGGCCGAGGCCCGAGATCGGGGGCTTCGTGACCCGGGCGAGCGAGGGGTTCGCGCCGGCGGTCCCGGCGGAGGCGCCGAGGATCATGAAGATCTTGCGCACCGTGCCCGGCATCTTCCATTGGCAGCGCAGACCCTTGGGGATGACGAACGCCTCGCCCGCGTCGATGCGGACCTCGGTTCCGTCCGGCATCGCGATCACCACCGTCCCCTCGAGCAGCAGCATGTACTCGTCGACAGGGTAAGGGCCCGCGCGATCGTCGAAGGCGGTCGCCTCCCACACCCCGACCAGATAGCCGTCTGCGGCGTCCTCGTCGTAGAGGTGTCCGCGCTGGACGGGCGTGCCGGCCTCCAGCGTCGCCGGATCGAGCGTCTCCCACTCGACAAGGCCGGCATCGGCCGGGCCGCGGGGCTCGATGCGCACCGGCCCTGCGTTGGCCTCGCGAAGCGTCGCCTGCCCATCGTCCATATCGGCGCCCCTCCTGCCGCCGCCGCGCGGAGCGCCTGCCCGCCGCGCGATCAACTCCATCCGTTCCGGCGAGAAAACGCTTGACTGCGGCATGGTGTCAATCTTGAACTTAATGAAAGTTCATTCAGTCGCGATCGCGTCGATCGGACGGAGGGAGACGAGGCATGGACCTGATCGACAACCTGCACGCGGTGCGCCGGGGCGAGCAGTCGCGCCGCGCCTTCCTCGGCGCGCTGTCATCCCTCGGCGTCGGGCTGGTCACGACGCCGTTCGCGCCCGCGCGCGCCGCGGCGTCGACCGGCGATCATCCGACGCTGTTCACCTGGGGCGGGTTCGACTTCGAACCCCTGTTCGGCTCCTACATCGAGAAGCATGGCGCGCCGCCGAACTTCGCGATCTTCGGCGGCACCGAAGAGGCGCTGACCAAGATGCGCGGC
>NZ_DAIQNN010000154.1:0-4921 GCF_036788415.1 Rubrimonas sp.
CAGGGCCGTGGTCTCGTCGGTCACCTCGTGGCCCGCCCAGCGAACGGCGAAGGCGCCGCTCGCGCCCTCCAGCAGGTCGAGATGCGACAGGATCGGGCCGAAGGCGGTCATCCGCGACGTCCGCTCGACGGTGCGCCACAGGCGCACGCCGATGCGGTGGCGGATGGTGGTGATGGCGTCGGGCGGCGGGCCGCTCACGTCCACGAACTGGTTAAACCGGGCGCGGAGGTTGGTTCCGCCCCAGGCGACATGCTCGCTGCGCCCGAAGCCGAACACCGGCGTGCCGGTCACCATCGCGCCGACCATGGCGTAGGAGGACGAGCGCAGCCCGGCGATCATCCACGCGTTGCGGACGATGAAGGCCAGGTGCGGGTCGTTGGCGATGAGCCCCCCACCCGTGGCGCCACGCGCGCCCGACACGACGTTACTGTTCGAGCCGCTGCGCCCTGCCTTGCCCGCGAGCGCCGCGAACCGCGCGAGCGCCGGGCGCGCGCCGGTGGCGCCTGCTGCCGGGGCCGGCACGCGCAACCCGCCCGGGTCGTCCTCCAGCACCCGCGCCGCCAGCCGGTCGCGCTCCCCTGCGTCGGGGATGGACAGGAGCGCGAGCAGCGCCTCCCAGTTGATGTCCACCCCTGCGGCCCGGCTGAGCGCGATGCTGTCGCGCGCCGTCCACGGCTCCCAGTCGAGCGCGAGCACGACGAATTCATGCGGCGCGGCGTGCGCGGGCAACCGAATACCCGTCTTCGAGCAGGAACCGCGAAACTCTGACAGCCTGCGGCGCCACTGCGGGTGGCGGCGTTGAGTGGGTGGCCCGCGACGCCAGCGCCGACCGGCCACCGGCGGTCGTGTCCCACCTCGTGGCGTAGGAGCCGGCCGCGCGCGGAGCCTCCGGCGTAGCGCAGCGCGCGGCCGGCGGCGTCGCGGGCGGCCATCGCCGGTCTTGAGTAGAGGTTCGGGTTTCGAGACATGGACCCTGAACCGGAGACGACGATGACCGACGACAGAATGGCGCTGCTTGAGCTGGTCGAGAAGGCCGCCGACGCCGATCTCGTGCGTGACGTGCTTGCGTTCGGGTCCGCGGCCCGGCCCGGATGGCGGCGTCGGTGCGAAGAAGGCGGCGCTGGCGGCGACCCGATCGTCGCCCCCAGTCGCGGCCGTCGTCTTGGTCCGGGGCGCGCCGCCCTGGGTTACGGCTGCGCTCGACGCGGATCGCGGCGCGCGCCTGCCCGATCAGCAGCGCCGGCCGACAGAATTGTCAAAAAACCGTTGCGATTCTGTAGCGCTGATGTGACGAAACAGCTCTAGCCCGGAGGTTCAACGAGGTTCCAAGGATGGCCCAGATGAACGCTCTCAAATCCGCCGTCGCCGCGATCGCCCTGCTGGTCGCCGGCCCCGCGCTCGCCGAGTTCAAGCTCGACAGCCGCTATGTCGACAATGACGGCGACCTGATCGCCGACATCCCGACCGATCCGGCGCAGCTCGTCGATCCCGACACGCTGATCTTCGCCTACACCCCGGTCGAAGACCCGGCCGTCTACGCAGAGGCGTGGAAGGATTTCCTCGCCCATATGGAGACGGTGACCGGAAAGCGCGTGCAGTTCTTCCCCGTCCAGTCCAACGCCGCCCAGATCGAGGCGATGCGCGCCGGCCGCCTGCACATCGCGGGCTTCAACACCGGCTCGAACCCGCTGGCCGTCGCCTGCGCCGGATTCCGCCCGTTCACGATGATGGCCAAGGGCGACGGCTCGTTCGGCTACGAGATGGAGATCATCACTTTCCCGGGCTCCGGCATCGAGACGGTCGAAGACATCAAGGGCAAGCAGCTCGCCTTCACGTCGGAGACGTCGAATTCGGGCTACAAGGCGCCTTCCGCGATCCTCAAGGCCGATTTCGCCATGGAGCCGGGCCGCGACTTCGAGCCGGTCTTCTCCGGCAAGCACGACAACTCGATCCTCGGCGTCGCCAACAAGGACTATCCGGCGGCCTCGATCGCCAACTCGGTCAAGGCGCGCATGATCGAGCGCGACGTCGTCAAGGCCGACCAGTTCGTGACGATCTACACTTCGCAGACCTTCCCGACCACCGGCTACGGCGTCGCCCACAACCTGACGCCGGAGCTTCAGGAGAAGATCAAGGAGGCGTTCCGCACTTTCAAATGGGAGGGCTCGTCGCTCGAAGCCGAGTTCTCCAAGTCGGGCGAAGCGCAGTTCATCCCGATCACCTTCAAGGAGCACTGGGACGTGATCCGCAAGATCGACGAGGCCACGGGCGTCCAGTACACCTGCCAGTAAGGACTGGCTGAAGGCGCGGGGCGCGGGCGGCGACGCCTGCGCCCCGTTTCCTTGCGCGGAGCGGCGGGATGCTGACGGTCGAGAAGCTGACGAAGACTTACAAGACTGGCGACAAGGCGCTGTCCGACGTCTCCTTCACCGTGCCGAAAGGGCAGGTGGTGGGGCTGATCGGCCCGTCCGGCGCTGGCAAGTCCACGCTGATCCGCTGCGTCAACCGGCTTGTCGAGCCGACCACCGGCGCGGTTCTGCTCAACAATCTCGACATCACCGCGCTGCCCGGCGGCCAGCTGCGCCGCGCGCGCCGGCGGATCGGCATGATCTTTCAGGAATACGCGCTGGTCGAGCGGCTGACCGTGATGGAGAACGTGCTGTCGGGCCGCCTCGGCTACGTGCCCTTCTGGCGCAGCTTCCTGCGCCGATTTCCCGCCGCCGACATCGAGAACGCCTTCCGCCTGCTCGACCGCGTCGGGCTGATGGAGCACGCCGACAAGCGCGCAGACGCGCTGTCGGGCGGCCAGCGCCAGCGCGTCGGCATCGCCCGCGCGCTCGCGCAGGAGCCCGAGCTTCTGCTGATCGACGAACCCACCGCCTCGCTCGACCCCAAGACCTCGCGCCAGATCATGCGGCTGATCGTCGAGATCTGCGCCGAGCGCGACCTTCCCGCGATCATCAACATCCACGATGTCGCCCTCGCCCGACAGTTCGTGCAGCGCATCATCGGCCTGCGCGCGGGCCGCGTGGTGTTCGACGGCCCGCCCGATGCGCTCGACACCGCCGTGCTGACCACGATCTACGGCGAGGAGGACTGGACGGCCATGCGCAAGGCCGCCGAGGAGGACCGCGACGCCGAGCGCGACGAGGCCGAGCGCATGGTCGGGCTGGTCTGAGCCATGGCGACGACCGCGCCCGCCTATCCCCGCACATGGTCGCGCCCGCCGGTGATGGTGAAGGATGCGCGCTGGCGCTGGGGGCTGCGCATCTTCGGCCTCGTCTGGCTGGCGCTGGCGCTCTCGACCCTCGATGTGAATTGGGCGCGCGTCCATGAGGGGCTCGATCGGGGCTGGCGCTTCGTCGAGGGGTTCTTGGCGCCGAATTTCACCTCGCGCTGGCGCGACATCAGCCAGGGCATGGTCGAGAGCCTCACGATGACCGTCACTTCCACGGTGGCGGGCGTGCTGCTCTCCATCCCGGTGGGCATCGGCGCAGCGCGCAACCTCGCGCCGCGCTGGATTTACTACATCTGCCGCGCGATCATCGCGGTCTCGCGATCGCTTCAGGAGATCATCGTCGCGATCTTCCTCGTCGCGATGTTCGGCTTTGGGCCGTTCGCGGGGTTCCTCACGCTCAGCTTCGCCACCATCGGGTTTCTGGCGAAACTCCTCGCCGAGGACATCGAGGACATCGACGAGACGCAGGCCGAGGCGATTCGCGCGACCGGCGCCTCGTGGGGGCAGCTCGTGAACTACGCCGTGCAGCCCCAGGTGATGCCGCGGCTGATCGGCCTCAGCCTCTACCGCCTCGACATCAACTTCCGCGAATCGGCCGTGATCGGGATCGTCGGCGCCGGCGGGATCGGGGCGACGCTCAACACCGCCATCGACCGCTACGAATACGACAGCGCGGGGGCGATCCTGCTGATCATCATCGCGATCGTGATGGCGGCGGAATACGGTTCCAGCGTCATTCGCAAACGGATTCAGTGACATGGCGGTGGCTCAGACAGCGAACGGCCCGGTCTGGCGCGCGCGCACGCCGCGCTCCGCCCTGCTGCTCTGGGCGGGGTGGCTGGCGCTGGTGGCGCTGACCGTCTGGTGCTGGGAGGTGATGACCGAGACGACGATCTGGGCCTTCGTGCATGACGCGCCGCGCCAGGCCGCCGACATCGGCTCGCGCATGTTCCCGCCCCGCTGGTCCTACATGGACAGGCTCTGGCTTCCGCTGTGGGACACGCTCAACATCGCCACGCTCGGCACCATCATCGGCGTGATCATCGCGACGCCCGTGGCGTTTCTGGCCGCGCGCAACACCACGCCGAGCGTGCTGTTCCTGCGGCCCGTGGCGCTGTTCGTCATCGTCGCCTCGCGCTCGATCAACTCGCTGATCTGGGCGCTGCTGCTGGTGTCGATCGTCGGACCGGGCCTGCTGGCGGGCGTGATCGCCATCGCGCTGCGCTCGATCGGCTTCGTCGGCAAGCTGCTCTACGAGGCCATCGAGGAAACCGACGCCAGCCAGATCGAAGCCGTTCAGGCCACGGGCGCCTCGGGCGCGCAGGTCCTGACCTACGGCATCTGGCCGCAGATCGCGCCCGCCTTCTGGGGGATCAGCGTCTTCCGCTGGGACATCAACATCCGCGAGAGCGCGGTTCTGGGGCTGGTCGGCGCCGGCGGGATAGGGCTGCAGTTGCAGGGCTCGCTCAACACGCTGGCCTGGCCGCAGGTGACGCTGATCATCCTGGTGATCCTCGCCACCGTTGTCGTCAGCGAGTGGGTCTCGGCGCGCGTGCGCCACGCGATAATCTGACCGTTCCGCGCCTCGCCGCATGCCTCGCTGGGCCACCTCACCCCCGCAGCCTTCGCTGGAGTGCGCCCCTTCGGGTGGACAGATCGGGTAGGTCGGAATTGACCGAGGCC
>NZ_DAIQNN010000155.1:0-4917 GCF_036788415.1 Rubrimonas sp.
TCCGAGCCGGCGCCGAAGCCACCGACGTTTGCGGACGCGTTCAGCGTCACGCGTTCGGTGGCGGCGTATCCGACGCGGGCGCCGACGATCGGATCGACGTAGGTCGTGGATTTCGATGCGCTGAGGGCCCCGGCCGTCACCGTCGTGTCGAGAGACGTGAGCCGGCCCCCGCCGTAGGCGTCGACGAAGGAGCCGCCGTCTTCCCAGAGCCGCCAAGCCCCGGCGCCGGTGAACATGAACAGGTCGTTGGCCACGCTTTGCCGGCCGCCGAGCGGGCCGGTCTGCGACACGCCGAGATCGGTGAAGAACACGTCTCCGAACAATCCGAAGCGCCCGCGCCGCGCCTCGGCGGTCCCGAACACGCCGAAGTTCAGGGCCTCGAGGATCTCGGTGGCGCTGGTCGACACCTCGGTAGACACCGACCCGCCGGGCCGATCGATGCTCGCGTCGACCTCCATCGCCGGGAACCAGCCATAGGCCGAGACGATGAAGCTCCATTCCTCTGCGGCGGCCGAGCCGGCGGCAAGAGCGAAACTGACGGCGGCGATGGCGCGGATCATGAAGGCTACTGGGTGTGGGGCATGCAATTCTCGACGGCCGGGGGCGACGTGCGCGCCCCTGGCGGCCCCGGGTGACGCGCCGCGTGCGCGTCGATCGCTTCAGTCTTCACGGAGCGCCTCGCGGTTGCAGGGGGCCGACGAAAGCCGCCCGCGGGTTGGTGATTTGCCCCCGCGCTCCGCGACGCGGATCGCGGCGGAGGGTGCCGCAGCAACCGCACTATGGCGCCTATTCGGGGGGCCGTCCTTTGCGCTGAATCAACGCGGAGAGCGCGGAACGCGCGCTTTGTGGCCGAAGCGGTCATCGCGACGAGCGGCGTCGCGCGGCGAGGAACACCGTTGTGAACAAAGCGTCCATCGCCAAGGACGGGCCGGGGTCAGCCCGGCGAACGTCGTCCGCATCGAGCACCTCGTCCCGATCCGCTGCGGGCGGATGCTGCAATCGCCCTTCGCCTTCTTCCGCGGCTCCGCCGGAGTGATGGCGGCGGACCTGGCCGGGACGCCTGCGACCGGGGTGCCGCTGCAGCTCTGCGGCGACTGCGAACTGGGAGCTTCGGCGGCTTCGCCACGCCCGAGCGCAACATCCTGCGCGCTGATCAACATCTCAGCGTCCGACCAGCGCAAGAGGCTCCCGGCGGGCGGTCGAGGCGCTCGCGCGCCAGCAATCGCAAACGGCCGCTTCTGCGTGAGCCATCCACAGCCCCTGACAGGCCGGAAAGGCGCAGAGGCCGCCGGTCACGGCGGCGCAACCCGAAGGCGGGCGCTGCGGATGCTCAAGCGACGGCCGCCGCCACCAGGTCAGGGTCGCGCATGATCACGCGGACATAGGCCACGGCGAAATCCGGCGCGGTCGCGCGGGCCTGCTCCCAGTCGCGCAGCGTGCCGAGGGGGACTTGGAAGCGCCGGGCGAACTCGGCCAGGGAGAGACCGAGCCCTGTGCGGGCCTTGCGCACGAGCCGCGCCCTCTGGCCTCTGTCGAGAGCCTCGGCCGAGACGTCGAAGTCCTCGGGGTCTGCGGGATCAGCGGGCAGGACGGAAGGCGCGTTCTTCACCTGCATTGCTTCTTCTGACCGCCTCTTACCGGATCGCCGCGCTCAACGCCTCCTGCACCAGCGTTGGCCGCTTGTCGATCAGCGCCAGCAGCACGCGCGCCGGACCTTCGGGCCGTCGCCGACCCTGCTCCCAGCCCCGCAGAGTGCCGACCGCCACGCCGATGCTCCGGGCGAACGCCGTCTGCGACAACCCCGACCGGGCGCGGATCGCCGCAACGTCGGGCTCGGGCACGCGAACCTCATGGGCGACCGCGCCGACGCGCCGACCCTCGGCATAGGCCAGCGCCTCTTCGAGCCCGCGCCGGACGCTTTCGTACGCCTCGCTCATGGCCGTCTCCAATAGGTCGCCGCGATTAGATCGCAGATCGCCGCCAGTTCTGCTCGCTCCGCCGCCGAGACGTTCGCCTTCTCGTTCTTGCCGAACACCGACAGCAGGAACACCGGCGCCGCCTCGCTGCGGAAGAAGTGCAGCACACGCCACCCGCCGCTCTTGCCGCCGCCCGGCCGGGCGAGCCGCATCTTGTAGAGACCGCCTCCGAGAGGGACGCCCGCAGCCGGGTCGGCGGCGAGCAGGTTCACAAGGGCGGCGCGATCCTCGTCGCTCATGCCGACCGCCCTGGCCCGTCGCAGATACTCCGGTGTTTCGACGACAGTGATCAGGCGATCTCTCATGAGCGAGTGTGGTCCTTCGTGCGATGTGCGTCAATGACACATAATGCAAGGGGGCTTCGCGCCGGGACGACCAAGAGTTTCCCGAGCCCCGCTTGCGCAGCGCCCCTGACCAGCCTCCCGCCTCACGAAGCGGTTTCCGCCGTCGCGCGAAAGCTTGCGATCAGACAAAGACCGACCCGTTGGCGGCCGGTCCGACACTGTCGCAGCCGCGGGCGGGTCATTCGCGCTGCGCGGCGACGTAGGTGCGCCCAACCGCCTTTGGTCAAGGCCGCCCCATTGCGCCGCGGGCGGATCGACGCGTGCTTGACGGCCGCGTCCCGCGCCGCCGACCATCCGGCGCACCTCGTGTCCCGGAGCCCCTCGATGAGCACCGACCCGCTGGACGCCGCGCTCTCGGCGCTGGCCGCCGCCAAAGGCGAAGCGTCATTCGCGCAGGCGGCCACCCGGGCCGCGAAGGCGATGCTGGAGACGCCGGGGGCGGCGGCGGGGCTGGCGCGTCGGCTCGTCACGGCGTCGAACTCCGCGCCGATCGGCGACATGATGGCGCTGTGGGCCGCGCTGCTGGACGAGGCCCGCATGGCGCGGGAGAATGGCTTCGCCGCCGCCGATCGCGCCATGCGCGAAGTGGAGGCGGAGATCGCGTCGCTCGGGGCCAAAGGCGCGCTCGACATGGCGCGCCGCGCCGCGCTTGCGCAGGGCTATGCCGCTGCGGGGCTGCCGACGCCCGCCGTCCTGATGATCGACGACGCGGCGATGGCCGCGACCGGCCGACTGCGCGCAGCGACGCCGGGAGACGCCGGCGGCGAGCTCGACGCGATGGTCGAGAAGCTGCTGCGCGACGCCGACGGCGAGCCGTTGCGCGCGCACGCCCAGCTCGCCGGCTCTCTCGCCGCGCTGCCGGACGACGCCCGCGCAATGGCGTTCGCTGCGGTCGCGCAGTCCGCGACGCCGGCTTGGACCCGCATCGGACTGTACAGTCTGTTCGATCGCGCGGCCGCCGTGCGCGACGCCGTCGCCGCCGCGTTCGAGGCCAGGGCGCGGCAGGGCGCGCTCGATGACCAGACGGCGGCGTCGCTCGTGCTGGCGCGACGACACATGCCGGACGATCCCGCGCGCGCGCGGCTGGACCGGGCGATCAAGGCGGCGCTGCGCGCGGACAGCGCCAGCGCGCCGCCGCCGGCGAACTGGACCGTCCACCGCGTCCTTGCGCTGCCGCCCGACGGCGCCGGCGCGCTCTCCCTGGCGGCGGCCGTCCAGCGCGGCGGTCGGCGCGCTGTCGTCTTCCTGATGCCCAAGCAGGGCCACGGGCTGAAGGACGCCTTCCTGGCGCCCTGCGCCAGCGCGACCGAGCAGCGCGCGATCCTGGCGCGCGCCTATGAGGATCTCGAGCCGATCGAGGTGGACGCCGGGTTGCCGGCGCGCCTCGTCCGGCTCGCGCTCGGGGAGGGGATTGCGGAGGGCGCGCCGCCGCCGCCCGGCCTGATCGACGTCGCGGAGATCTGGGGGCAGGCCGAGCTGACGCCGGCGGGGGCGGATGCGGCGGCCGTGCTCGCCATGGTCGATCCCGAGGGCGAGATCGCGGCGCTGTCGCCGCAGGCGGCCGGCCGGCTGATCAACCATGCGGTCGAGGAAACGGCGACGGTCGGCATGACGGAGACATGGTTCGAGGACAACGAGGCGGTCCGCGCGCTCGTGCTGGAGGCGCGCACTCCGCGCCAGCTCGAGACGGCGCTGTGGCGCTATCTGGACACCCGCAGGGCGTGGTGGGCGCGACACTGGGCTGTCGTCGCGCTCGTGCTGCGCGCCGCCGCCAGGCCGCGCGGGGATTGGCGCGTCTTCGCCGCGACAGCGCAGGCGATGCTCGCCGGGCGCGCCATGAACAAGACGCCTTTGATGTTGGGGGTCTTCGCCGGGACCGTGATGGCGATGGGAGCGCGCGCCGCCGCGGCCGCGCCGGATGCGGGCGTCGAGCCTGAGTGGCTGGAGCGCGGCGGCTTCATGCCGGCGACGCCCGAGCAGGTTCGGCCGCCGGCGCGCGAACGCAAGGGCGAGTTCGCCCGTCTCATCAAGGACGCCACGCTGACGGAAGCCTGGCTGGACGGATATCTCGCCGCCAGCGCCGTCGCGCCGCTGCTGGCCCCGCCGACGGAGTGGCTTGGCGCGATCCTCGACCGGATGGCCTTCGCGGATGAGGCGGCGTTTCACCGCTTCGTCGAGATCGTCGTGCTGCGGGCCAACGACGCCGACGGCTGGTGCGCCGATGCGGCGGCGATCTCTGGCCGGCTCGCCGCCCTTGGCGACGCCGGACGATGCGACTGGGCGGCAGGCTTCGCCGCGTTCGTCTCCGCGATGCGCCATGTCTGGCCCAAGCGCATGCTCAGAGCCGAGGATCGGCGCATCATCGCCGCGCTGGACGCGGCTCCGGAGGCCGGACTGTCCAGCGACCTGGCGCTGGCCCTGCCGGGCTGGATCGCGAAGCGCCACGAGATGAGGGAGTGACGCGCGTCGCCCACGCCACTCGCGGGCAAGGCGGGGATGAGCGAGAGGGCGCTACCTGTAGCGGCTTGAGATCATCGGCGGTCGGGCGCGAGATCATCGCATTTTTCGGCTCAGATTGTTTGAGACTATCCGGATGA
>NZ_DAIQNN010000156.1:0-4804 GCF_036788415.1 Rubrimonas sp.
CATGTCCATGCCGACGCCCGCGACGGTGTAGATCACCGACGCAAGCTCGATCACCGCGAGGCCGCCCAGAAACAGCCAGCGGTCGTGGCGGAGCGCGGCGAGCAGCGGCCCGCCGTCATTCATCACGCCGCCCCCTCGTCGCGCCGCCCCTCGTCACGCCGCGCCGTCGATCACCCCGACATGGCTCAGGTGCAGACGGGCGAAATGGGCGTGGGTGTCGACCAGCGGCGCGAACGAGACCTCGCCCCCGGTCAACGTGGTGCGCCCGCTGGCGACCTCGGCCTCGTGGAACTCGAACCCATGGGGGAGCTTCAGGATCGCGCGATGCGGCTCGCCGGTGACGATGTTGGGCACCGGCTTCAGCTCGATGTCGGCGACGCCGTCGATCCGGGCTCGCCCCGTGCGTGCGCCGATGTCATGCGTCACGTCGATGCGCTTGCGCAGGGTCGGATATCTGTTGGGGCTCATCTTTGCGTAGACGAACCACATCGTCTTCATCTCCTCGGTGTCCTGCCCGGTCATGATCCGTTCCAGCGCCGCGGCCTGCGCATCGCTCGCGCCTGTGTCGATGACCAGTTGCATCTGACCGTCGCCCTCATGGATGGCGCCAGGCCAGTGATAGATCGCGGCGGCGCGCAGGCCCGACAGATCGGTGTCGCCGTGGTGGCCGCGTTCGATGTCGAACACGATCGCCGCTTCGCAGTTGCCGCGGGAGGGCAGCACCCCGAACTGGCAGGGGCAGCCGAAGTTGCAGTTGCAGTTCGTCAATCCCAAACCACGAATTTCCCAGGGTGTCATGACCGTCTCCCTCTTCAGGCGGGGCGCCGGCGAAGGCGCCGTTGCGACACTTCATGCTTGATGGCGTCTGCGGGCTTCACCGTCCGGCTTGCGACGTGCCTCTTTCCTTTGGGGGGAGCGAGCCATGCTCCGCCGCCAAAGCATACCACGATCAGGCGTCCCGGGGACGCCAGAAGTCCAGCTCCTGCTCTGCGTCCGAGGACGGCTCGCAGTCGCCCGCGCGCAGCTGCCACAGCACGTTGACGATGCGCCAGCCGTCGGCGCCGAAGCGGGCGAGCTGGAGATAGTCGACATATTTCGGAGACAGGCAGCGCACCGTCGCGATGTCGCGGAAGACGTCCTGGACCTGCACTTCGCACAGGCGCTCGCTGGTCCACGCGGCGCCCACGCCCTCGGCGGTCCAGCGCACCATCTGCTCGGCGTTCGTGGCGGGCGACCTGACGGTCCAGCCGTCGCGCCATGGGTCCCGGGCGATCGTCCGCTTCTCGAGCGCGGGGTGCAGGGCCCGGCGCATGCGCGCGGCGTCGCCGGAATACCAGCCTTCGGCATAGTCCCTCGCGGCCTGCATGATGGCGGCGATGCCCTGACCTTCGGCGTTGAACGTTGCGTCCATGACCGGGCTCCTCCTGCTGCGGCGTCAAAGAAGGTGGGCAACCATCGCGGCGGCGCGCGCCGCGCCGTCGCGTGCGACCGGATGGGGAACGCGCGGCGTGCGCAGTTCCTGAAGCATGGCGGCGGCGATGCAATCGGGATCGCTCTCGGCATAGATCATCCGGCGGCCGGCGTTGTAGCGCTCCAGCCGGGCGGCGACGTGGAAGTTCTGCTCGAAGTGGTTGCGCAGCGGAAAGTAGAGGAACGGGGTGCCCGCGGCGGCCAGCTCCATGCAGGTGGTCAGGCCCCCCTGCACCACCGCCAGATCGCAGGCGGCGAGGTGACGGTCGAGATCGGGCACGAAGGCGCGGGCCTCCACGCCCTCGGGCCAGTCGAAACCGGCCGGATCGAGCCGCGGGCCGGTGACGACGATCATGCGCAACTCGGGGATGCGCGCGCGGGCGTGGGGCCACGCGGCGAGGATGCGCCGGATCAGCTGGCCGCCGACGCCCGAGCCGCCGACCGCTACGATGCAGGTCTTGCGCCCGTCGTCATAGCCGAACCCGGCGCGCAGGTCGGCGCGGGGGCCGAAATCGGCGGGGTGCGTGCCGATGATGTAGTCGGAGAACGCGTAGTGCTTCGGGATCCAGTCGCGCATCCGCGGCAGGCCCTCGCCGAAGGACAGATCGGCGATGTCCTGCGGCCCGCCGACGAAGATGGCGCGGTCGCGCACCTGCGGGTGGCGTTCGACATGGCCGATCATCTCGGCGTTGTAGTCGGTGGTCAGGAACGCCTCGCGCGGGCCATTCTCCGCGAAGGGCGCCCAGCCCACGAAATCGGTGAACCACGCGATCGGCGCACGCTTCAGATCGGGGTGTTCGTGCCAGTAGTGGTCGACGTCCCAGGCCTCGTCGGCGATCACGAGGTCGTAGCGGTCCTGCTCCAGCACGTCCTGGAAGACCATGAAGTTCTTGATCAGGATTTCGTCCATGCTGCGGATCGCCTGAAAGGCGTTCAGATCGTGCTCCCCGGCCTCCGCCTCGATGTGCGCGGATTCGTTGGCCAGCAGCCGGCTCGCCGGGTGCACCGCCTCGGCGTTGGCGGCGAGGAAGCGGGTCACCGGGTCCTGCGCCAGCCAGTCCACCTGCAGATCGGGATGCAGCCTGCGCAGCGCGCGCGTCACCGCCAGATCGCGGCGCGCATGGCCCAGCCCGATGGGCGACGAGAGGTAGAGCGCGCGCTTGCGGCGGGAGGCGGGCCTGCGCGGCGCGGGCCTCACTGGCTCGGGCCGCCATGTTCCCAGACGCCGGGCGAGGAAATCGCGCATCGTCACGTTGAACCACGCCGGATAGCGGGCGTGGACGGCGTGCCCGCCGCCCTCGCGGACATGCAGGTCGCCACCCGTCAGTTCGGCGATGCGACGCGAGCCCTCAGGCGGCGTGATGGCGTCGGCGTCGCCCACGATCAGCAGGCTGGGGCAGCGGACGCGCGCATACATGGCCTCGTCGATCCGGGCCGCGCCGGCGGACCGGCCGTCCTGCGTCATCGCCAGCATCTCGCCGTCGCCGTCCAGTCCCCAGGCGAGCGCGTCGTCCTGCTGCTTGGTCGAATGCGGCTCGTTGTGCACCCGCGAGAAGAAGAAGCGCAGGAAATCGGGATAGTCGCGGCGCCAATGACGACGGTTGTATTTCTGCCAGCCTTCTGGCGCCGGCAGATCGGCCTCCCAGTCCGCGCCGCGCTCGGGGTAGGGCGGCACGATGGGCGTCCAGGCCCCGGTCGAGATCACGGCGTCGACCCGTTCGGGCCAGTCCGCCGCCACGGCGAAGGCCACGGCGCTGCCGAACGAGAAGCCGACCAGCGTGGCGGCGTCGGTCCGCGTCGCGTCCATGACCGCGATCACGTCGCCGATGATCGCGTCTAGGCTGTAGGCCTCCGGGGCGTCCGGCCGGTCGGACTTGCCGTTGCCGCGCGGGTCGAAGGCGATCACGCGGAAATGGTCTGCGAAATAGGGGATCTGCGCCTTCCAGCACCGCGAGTGGATGATCGCCCAGGTCGGTATGAACAGGATGGTCCGGTCGCCGGCGCCGTAGATCTCGTAGTGCAGCTTCACGCCGGCCCGGTCGACGGTCCCTTCGGTATGGGGAAGTGCGGCGCGCATCGGTCAGGCCTCCCTGAATGTCTCGGCTGCGGCGATCAGGTCGCCGACGCGGCGCAGGGCGGCGCGCATCGGGTGCTTCGCGTCGTCGAAGCCCAGCAGAATCAGCGATTCCGCCCCGATGAAGGCGGCGCCGACAAGCGCGGCGACCTCCTCGGCGCGGAACGGCCCGAGCGAACCGAGCCGCCCCTCGACCTCGCGCGCCAGTTCGAGGATGAGGGCCTGCCATTGCGCGACGGCGCGGCGCACCGCGTCGCCGACCGCCGGGTTGGACCAGCCCACGGCGGTCAGCTCCTGCAGCACGCGGACGTAGCCCGACGCGATGTCCTGCTCGAGGTAGTCGCAGGCGAGCCGCCATTTCTGCGCGATCGTCAGGTCGGGCCGGTGAAAAGTCGCCGCCTGCCGGGCGATCAGGGCGGCGTTCATGTACTCGAAGAGGGCGAGCACCATCCCTTCCTTGGACCCGAAGTGGTAGCGGATCTGGCTCATCTGGGTCGCCGCCTCCGCCGCGACCGCGCGGGTGGAGAGGCCGGCGTATCCATGGACCAGAAGCACGCGCTTGGCGGCCTCCAGGAGCGCTTCCTTCGGGTCCCGGCGGTGCTGAGGCGCTGCGTCCACGGTCGGTCTCCTCGGGCGAACGGTCAGGGATCGATGGTGGGTCTAATTCGTTCGAACGAACTGTAACACGACCCGGCCAATTTCCAAAGCCCGCGTGCGAAAGCATCGCATCCCGCAGCGGCAGGGGCGACAAGACGGTCCGCAACCGGGCCTGCGCGATCCTCGCCGAGACCGGGCCTGCGACCCGCGCCGCGCAGATCGCCGCTGCCGTCAGCCGCGCCGACTGAAGTCGACCCTGCCGTTCGCCTCGGCTCCGCGCGCCACGAGGCGCGTCGGCCGGCAGCCATCCCCGTAGTCCACCGGAGGGGTCAGGTGCGGCGGCGGTTCTGTCCGGCGTCGCCGCGGTTGTTTCGGGTGCGGGTGCGGCGGAGAGTTAGCGATAGCAGGTCGAAGCGGCCGCTTGTGCGGCGCAGCATTCTCGACCTCCGGATGCCATGCAGGGCCGACATCGACATCACAGGGGCGCGCTGGAGCGCTTCGCGGGCATCGCGCCGATCATCCTCCAGGCGACGGTCTGACGGCAGGGCGCTTTCCCGCCAGCCAATCGAGTTCGCGCGCAAAGCGTTCTGCCGTCCGGGCGTTGCGGTGCGGCAGGGCGGCGACGAACCGGTCGACGTCGAAATCGGGCCTGGCGATGAACAG
>NZ_DAIQNN010000157.1:0-4796 GCF_036788415.1 Rubrimonas sp.
TGCGGGCGTCGGGCGTGAAGGACGGGGCGGTGTTCCGGGCGCTGACGCGGCCCGACCGCCGCGGCGCGGCCAAGGTTCTCGGGCGCGGCCTCACGCCGACGGCGATCCGGGCGGCCTTCGCGCGGATGGTGCAGGCCGCCGGGCTGCCCGAGGGGTACGCCTCGCCGCACGGGTTGCGGTCGGGGTTCATCACCGAGGCCGCCCACGCGGGCTTGGCCGTGGAGGCTGTGATGCGGGTGACGCTGCATCGCTCGCGCGATCAGGTCGCGGCCTATTACCACGAGCTGGATCTGGCGAAGAACCCCGCGACGCGGCTGCGTGACGGCTGCCCCATGCGGGTTTCCCATGGGAAACCCCGCGCGGCGGGATGAAGGGGTTTCCCATGGGAAACCCTGCGCGACAGGATGAAGAGGTTTCCCGCGGGAAACCCTATTCCGCCAGCTTCGCCCGAAACGCCGCGATCGCCGCTTCGAGCCGCTCGCGCGGCATCGAGGCGAAATCCTCAGCCGCCTTGATCCGCACCTCGCCCCGCCGCGCCGTGACCTTCAACTCGGCATGATGGAACTCGTACTTCTGCCGAGCGTCCGGCTTGAGGCGCGCGGCGACCGCGGACGACGGCGCCGCGGCTTCGAGCGGCGTGGGCGCGGACTCCACCGCGATGAACGCCGCCAGAGCTGCGTTCTGGGCCGCCGCGTCGCGCGCGGGCTCGAGAGCGCGACGCAAGCGCGCGATGCGCGCAGGGTCGCCATGAAGGAGCCGCGCAGCCTCCCCGCCAAGATGCTTCGGCACTGCGCGCGCCTCGACGAGCGACCCACCGACCGCCTCCAGAAGCTCCACGAACCTCCGGATCGTGCTGCGCTTGGTCTTGTGGAGCGCGGCGTAGAGATGCGAGACGGCCTCGTCGGGCGTCGCGGCCGGCGTTTCAGGGTCGCGCGCCATCGCAATGGCGACATGCGCCATCTCGGCGAAGGACACGTCCTCGCGAATCGCGTTCTCCTCGACCATCCCCACATAAAGCGCCGCGCGGTCAACCCGCCGCCGCTCAACGCGCGCCAGCACCGCGCCGAAACCGCCGTCCGGGGCTTCGGAGTCGAGCTGGCGCAGCGCCTCAAGCCGCCGCCAACCGGTCTTGAGCTGGAAACGCCCCTCGGAATCCTCGAACACCTCAATCGGCTCGCGCTGCCCGCGCGCGCGTATCGAAGCCTTCAGCTCCTCCATCGCTTCGGACTGCGCGACCGCGTCAAGCGCCATCCGGTCGCGCGGCAGATCGTCGAGGCCGACCGCCCCGAGCGGCAGCCGGACGAGCACCAGCCCGTCGGCCTGCGCGCTGCGCCACGCCTCCGCCTCCTCGGCGTTGCGTTGGCGCTGCGCGGTCTGCTCCTCGACCATCCGAGTCATTGCCTCGGCCGACTCTCGCCCCGCCACCGCCATCGGGCCGGGCCGCCTGCGCTCGGCGTCCTCCGCCGCGGGCTCAGGCGCGGACGCCGGCGCCTGCGCAAGCGAATCGCCGATCCGCGGGAGGGTGAACTTTCCGGATCTGGTCATCTCAGCTCGCCTCCCTAAGCGCCGCCTCGCGCGCGTCCCACGCCGCCACCGCCGTGTCGCGGAACTCGGCGTAGGCGCGGTCGAAGGACAAGCGCGCGCGCTTCCATGTCTCTCGGGTCATCTCGCGGTAATCCTGCTCGTAGACCGACGCCTGAAAGCGGCCAGACTGCTCGATGGCGCGGCTGAGCTCGATCGGATGCTCGCAGAACACCGCGCCGAACAGGTCGCGATAAGCCTCCGCCATGCTCTGGTGCAGTTCGTTGGTCGCCTCGTAGCGTGTCATCAGCAGGCGCATCGCCGCGAAGCTCTTTGCCGCCGAGAACCCCGCCGCGCGGGCGGCGGGACCGAAGCCCTCCTCGATGTCCGCGAGCGCGTCCGACAGCTGGCCGAGAAAGCTCGTCGTGCTGTCGTATTCCCAGTAGCCGGGGCCGGTCGGCACATAAAGCAGGTCGGCGGCGAAGGTGGCGTTGAGCGACTGGTAGCCGATGGCGGGCGGGCAGTCGAAGATCACGAAGTCGTACTGGTCCGCGGGAAGCTCGCCCAGATAGCGGTCCACGCAGAGAAAGAACGTCCAGGCGGGATGGATCGCGCGATACTGCGCCGAGGCGAACTCGACGAAGGCCGCGTTCGCGCAGGAGGGGATGATGTCGATGGTCGGCCAGCAGGTGCGCTGGATGAACTCGTCCACGCGCCGCGGCCCGATCTCGACCACGCCGTCGGGCAGATCGGCGCCGGAGGGGTAGGGGCAGTCCTGCGGGCGGTCGTAGGAGGCGGCGATGCGCGCGGCCTCGCGGTAGAGGTCGCGGCACATGACGCCCCAGACGGTGTTCTCCTCGTCCACCTCCACCAGGCCCATTGCATGGGTGAGGGTCGCCTGCGGGTCGAAGTCGATCACCAGCACACGATAGCCGTCGAGCGCGCAGGCATTCGCGAAATGCTGCGCCACGACCGACTTGCCGACGCCACCCTTGAAGTTGGCAACCGCGACGCGGAAGGCGCGCCCCGGCGGGCGGCGCGGCAGCAGCTTCTTGCCGCGCACCTTCAGCTTGCGGCGCAGCACATTGATCTCCGCGAGGCTGAACCAGCGCTGCCGCCCGTCCTCCGTCAGAACCTGGCCCTGCGGCAGCGACGGATCGTCGGAGAGATGCTTGCGGAAGGTGTCGGGCGCCATGTCGAACATGAACGAGCAGATCTCCCAGATCGAAAAGGGTCGCAGCGTCTTGGCCTCTTCCGGCGAAAAGGTCGCGCGCCGCACCGCCGCCTGCTGAGCAAGGCTGCGTGTGTTGAGCGTGCGCAGAAAACGATGATCGACAGCCATGCCAGATCTCCCTTAAAATCCGTCTTACGAGAAATAACCCGTTTCGTGCTTTTTCGGAATGCGGAAACGCGCACGTGCGGGGAAAAGACCGGGCGAAGCGCCGCATAGAGAGTCGACCGCCCTCAACACTACCGTATTCGGCGCCACCAGCGGCACCCCAATCCACCCATGGGGCGCCATCAAAACGCAGTTGAGGCGCCATATCCGGCGGCGCCCCTCTCCATCATACCCATAGAAATCCGGAAATTCAGATTCCTGGACCCTTCGCGCCGCCTAAAATCCTTCTGTTGACAAAAAAGCCGTATGAGATGGATCATTCGATCGGCTGCAGGGAATAGAGCGATTCTCCGCGAGCCCCAGAAAAGCCGTTGCAAAGGCGGCGCACGAGCAGTCGAGGCGGACCGCGGCGCGCGAGCGCCCGGCGATCATATGGGCGGAAGGCATGAAGGCGATCGCGACGCGGCTCGTCGGCCCGGAGGCCGGAGCGCGCAAGTACGACCTGTTGACAGGGCTCGCCACGGCGGCGCTGCGCGCGCCGGCGCGAGCTGACGCCGGAGCGAGCGGGGAGGGGGGCACCGATCACGTATTTTCGCCGGTGACCGCGCTCCGCCTGATCGCGCTGATCACCGCCCGCTACGACTGGGCGCGCGACAGCGCGGCCATCGGGCACGCAGAACTCGAACGCCTCTGGGGCGTGTCCCGCCGCACCGTGATCCGCGAGATCGAACGGTTGCGCCAGCTAGGGCTGCTCGAACAGATCAGCGAAGGGCGGCGCGGCAGGGTGAGCGCCTATCGGCTGGGTCAGGCTCGCATCGCGGCGCTGAGCCGCGAGAGCTGGACCAGCGTCGGAGAGAAGTTCGCCGAACGCATGGCGGCGGTTGAGACCCCGCTGGGCGCCGCGACCTCCTGCACAGAAGCAGCCAATGGACGGGAGCCGGCTCCCGCTCAGGCAGCAGCGACGGCGCCGGACGCATGGCGTCGCCTCGTCGCGCGGCTCGCCGAGGACATGCCGCCCCCGGTCGTACAGCGCTGGATCGCGCCGCTCGTGTGCCGGCGCATCGAGGCCGGACGGCTGGAGCTTGAGGCGCCATCGCGCTTTCACGCCGATTATGTCGCTCGCGCCTATGAAGCGGCCCTGGAGCGGGCGGCCGCGCGAGACGGCCTCGCGCTGACGCGGGTGCGGATCGTCGCGTGACGGGGCAGGGGGCCCACACCGCGACAGCCGCACGCTCAGTCGTAGAGGTCCGTGGCGAACTCACGCGAGCTCATTCACCGAGAGTTGCGAACCTTGGCGCGTAGCATGTGCTCCTCATGCCTCGGCCGGCACATCGACGAGTTTGACGCCGTCGGGAAACATCTCCGGTTGGTACGGAAACTTGGCCGACGCGCCGAGCTGCAGACGCAACCGTTCGCTGGCGTCGCAGCGCGAGAGAAGCCCGTGAACCTGCTGCAGGCAGGCGCGCGCCCGATCCAGGTCAGGCCTCAGCGCGTCCTGCCATGAGACGCCGCGGTCGAGTCTGTACTCCGGGGCCAGGGATCGAGCATCCTCGGCGCAGAGGCGTGCCGCAGTCTCGCCGACGGCGATGTCGATCATGTCGAAGACGGCGAGCTGCATGTGCCAGCGCACCGGCTCGGTCGCGAAGAACCGTTGTTCGGTCAGACGTTCGACGAGCGCCATCGGGGAGAACGCCCAGGCATCCGGCGCCGATGGCCGATGGCGCGCTTCGCCGTCGCGGCTCACCGCCACGCCGTGGGTCAGGATCCGTTCCGGGACGGCCGCCATGATGGCCAGCGTTCGTTCGAGCACGGCGATGGCGTGCCGCCGCACCGCCTCGGGATGAAGCGGCTCTCGCGCGACCTGGAGCGGGGCATGATCGGCGCGTCCGAACCGACGCGGGATGACGGACGGCCCGATAGGGTCGGCGTCGGGTGT
>NZ_DAIQNN010000158.1:0-4590 GCF_036788415.1 Rubrimonas sp.
GAGGCCACCGGCTACGACATCGAGGAGATCGACCGCGAGAACGCCGCCGACGCCGAGCGCGCGGCGGGGCTAGGCCTCGCCTACCGCGCCAGCCCCGGCGAGACCCAAGGCGCGCGCGCCACGCCCGAGGCGCTATGATCCGGCGCGGCGCGATCCGCGCCAGAGAGCCGGGCGCACACCCGATGGCGTCGTCTACGATCTACCGGATGACGGGGCGCGTCGTGGCGACGATCAAGGACTTTCCGACAATGCACCGGTCGACCCAAATCTGACGCCTGAGATGCCGAACGCGGTGACGAACCGGCGCTGGAGCAGGTTCTTCCGGCGAAGGCTGATGCACTCTGCCAACGGCGACACTGGCTGACCCACAGTCCGGCGCAAGCCTGCGGGTCAGCGTCGTGCGCGAGCAGCTCAGCCGCAGTCGCCGCCAAGTGAGGCGCAAACAACCGATACCTGATAGGCGTTGGCGCTCACGCACCGACCCAGCTTCTGAACCACCGTCAGAACGTCGCCCGGCGTCAGCGCACGCGTAAGCCCGATGGGCGAGCCCGAACCGTCGCCAATCTCATTTAGCCCTGCATCGTAGACGATGACATGAGCGCTCGGCACGGCGTCGGTCACGGTCACGAAGGTGTCTCCCACCAAGGGCTGAGCGATCTTCGGCGCATTTAGGCGTTCGCAGGGCCGAGTTTCGGGGAAAGAGACCTTCGTCGCCTCGCAGAGCTCCGATACGACCGAGATTTGTTCGCCGGCCTGCAGCGGATGGCCGAGGCCGCCGGCGATGTCGACTTCAGGGTTCCAATCGACGGCGGTGGAGAAGGTTGCGATGTCCCCCGCCGCTGACTCCGAAACCACAGTGAGGGCGCCACGCGGCAGGTTCTTCAGGCTCACGAGTTCCTGCCCTACCACTGGTGGGGTGGGGTCGACCGTGGGCACGGGGAAGGGCGAAGGTTCCACGACTGCGGTCTCATCGCCGCTGATGCCGCTCTTGTCCTCGCAGATGGACTGCTGCGCAGAATAGCGGTGGCCCAGCACGAAGGGCCGGATCGCAGGCGCGAGATTCGTCCAGTCGCCGCCTGTGCCGTAGGTCACGGGGTTCGCGCCGTTGGTGAACACGGTGATCTTGGCGCCGCGCACGTGGCGGACCGCGATCACCCGCCCGCACTCGTGGATCAGAGTCGGGTCGATCTCGGGTGTCGGAAGACCGTTCGGATAAGCCACTTTGTGGTCCGTCACCGTGACCGGCTGGCTTTCGGCCGAGATGGCTCCGTCCTCCTCCTGGATCGCGGAAACCTTCTGGCCCGTCACCAGCGCCGGCACCGGGACGATGGTCTGGCTCGGCTTGGCGACCGTGACTGTTGCGACGTCGGTTCCGTCGATCCGAACGGTCAGCTTGGCTCCGTAGCTGGCGCCCGAAACCTCCACCGCTTCGGCGCACGCGTAGAGCGGGCCAAGCACGACAGGCGGTCCCAATGTCTCGGGGTCGTCTCGCACATCAGGCGGCGGCACCTCGGTCGGCGGCCGCGGACTCTGGTTGCAGAACGCCAGCATCGCCTGCGCATGCGCGTCGTGCGCGCTGCCGAGCCCGGGCATGGTGTTGCCGATGGCGCTCGCAACTATGACGCTGCAATACTGAGAGCGGCTTCCATCATAGCCAGCACGCCACGCGTTGAGCGCGAGAACGTCGGGGAACCGCCCGAACTGCGCCTGGTTGTGGCAGCTGAGGCAACTCGCGTCGCTGTCTGGCGGCAGCGGGTTTATCGGCACTTGGTTGATCGCCTGGAAGGGCCCCGGGTTCTGCGGCCAGCTGGGCTTTATGAGCGGCGAATGCCATTGCTGCGGTCGGTTGTCCGGCCAAAGGTCGAGCGGCCCGCCCGGATGCACCACATAAGGGTTCTCACCGGCATGGCAGTCGGTGCAGACGCCGTTCCAGAGGTCGTCGCCTGAGATCAGATCCTCTGGGTTCAGCTTTTCGTCTTTGCCGACAGTAGAGGCGTCGTAGAAGCAGGCGTTGCTGCTCTCTGTTCCAAGGCAGATGATGCCGAGGGCAGAGATCGTCTGCGCGTTCGAGAACCGGGGCAGCGCCACGCAAATCCCCGCCGGCGAGTCGCTGTCGGCGCGCCAGACCTGCGTCGGATTGCCGAACCCGAGGAAGTTGGTCGTGAGGTCGCCTTCGTAGATCCATCCGCCGCCGTTCCATTGCGGCGGCACCGGCACGCCTGCGCGCCGGCACTCAGCGATGTACTCTCGGCCCGCGGCGCTGGTAGCCTTAAGGAGGATGCCCTCCCTGGTGGCGAATTCGACGATGTCGCGCGGCAGGTTCTCCCGCGGATCGATGCGCTCTCGGAAGCCTTCGAGACCGAGAATCCCCATATACCAGCTCTTACGCAGGATTTTGTTTCGCGCGTCGAGCAACGCCTGGTCGCGCGGCTCGGCGCGCTGGCTCAACAGTTCCATAAGCAAAAATCGAGTGGTCATGTCATTGGCGCCGAAGCGCTCGGCGAGCAGCTGCCGTTGGCGTTCGTCCGCGGCGCGCGCGTCATCGTCCGACCACCGCTGCAGCCGGTCGATGTAGAAGTCGATCGCCTCGCGGATAAAGGTCAGACTTGGCTCGATGCGCTTGCCGGAGGGATCGAAAACTTCACCGTGGGCGACGAAGCCGATGGGGTCGCCGGCGAAGCGCGCGACTGGCGGGCGGGTCTCTCCCACCGCGGCGGCTGGGCTGGTCTGCGCGGAAACGGCTGCGGGCAGAACCATAAGCCCGATCGAAATCGCGCAGAAATAGTGTGAAATCACGCGTCTCATGAGTTCCTCCACGATCGGTGCGCAATCAGGCGAAAGGCAAGCGAGAGGGAGCAGTTGAGACTCTACTAGACCGATTGTAGCATGTTCTACCGTTGGATTCACCACTCGGCTTGTTTTCGGGCGGATATTGGGAAACGCGCTTGTGGAATGGCGTGGGTCCAGACGTCGATCTGCGGGATAAGCAACTGATTGACGTGGCATGCGAAGGATCGCGTGGGCGCCACTTTCCATCTCGGAGAGAGCAACCGCAGGCGAGTTGACCAGATCGCTGTCGCCGGCGGCCGCTACGGTGACGGCGACCACGGCAGGGGGAAGCGTTCAGGGGACAGCGTCGTTTGGGGCGCGTGTCGCTGGCCAGCGGGCAATTCACTTCACTGGCGATCTTGGAGCCGGTTGCGGCCCTTGACACTGTCGCCCCTGCGCTCAGCCTGGAGTGTGATCGAAAGCGCCGCGTCATGCTGACCGGCCGTCGCACCTCCTCCGCTGCCGAGGCGCTCTTTGCCGCTCGAACGAGTGCGACGGCTGCGAACCTACCATAAGTGGCGCGGCGACGCTGGAGCATCTGCGCGCGCTCGTCATCGCAGATCGAGGCCGTTCTCGCGGGCGCGCTGGACCTACCGGGCTACGCGCGGGAGCCTGCGCGATATCGCGCCGAGCAGTGGATCCCGCCGCGCTGGGACTGGGTCGATCCGCTCAAGGACATCCAGGCGCAGGTGCTGGCGATCGAGGCGAGGCTCTTGTCGCGGCGCAAGGCGGTCGAGGCCAGCCGCACGGCGGGTGTGGGCCGTCGCCCGGCGATACATGAGCCTTGAGACGCTTGCCCGCGTCACCAATACTGCCACCGTCAGGCTGCCCGCCGTGGCCGCCTGAACCGAGACCGAACCTCTTCGAGGGCCGGCGCTTCCACACCACATATTGGGACATGACCTGGGCGGAACCGCTGTCGCCGGCGCCGCCCTCGTGGGGCTGATCATCAAACCGCTCGTCTGGATTCCCGCCGCTGGACTGGCCGTCGGCACAGTCGCTGTTGAAGGCGGCTGCTAACTCGCGGGTCTGAAAGCACAGCGGTTGAAGCGAAGGCGGGCGCTCTCGGCGCCCGTCGACATCGCGTTCAGTTGTTCGCCTTGTCGACCAGCGCGCCGGCCTTGAACAATGGCATCATCCCGCGCATCCGCTCGCTGACGAGCCGGCCCTGCGCAATGTCGCAACAGGGCGGTCGGGTCCCGCCTGGGTCGGCTATTTCGTTGACAAGAGCCTGTTCCGCCCTGTCGCATTCGACGAGAGCGAGGCGCGGCGGTCGGATCAAGAGCGCCATTGCGTCGCAGCCCGGAAATCGACGCGCGGCGCCTGGATTCCAGGCGCCGCGCGTGACGGCCTTCAGCGCCGGATTACTGGCCTTTCCACGCGGTGCGGGCGGCGGCGTCGCGCAGGATCGCGCGATTCTCGTCGGTAGCCGGCGGCTCGGACTCGCCGAAGATCGCCGCCATCCAGTGGCCGTCGGTGGGGTTGGGGAACACGATGTATTTGGTTCCGAACAGCGCCCGGTCGGCCTCCATCTCAGCGACGCGGCCGTCCACGTCGCCCTTGAGGTAGTATTTGCGGCGGAAGTCGTTGAGGTTGTCGCCGAGGAAGGCCACCACCTCGAAGCGCTCCATGATCTCGTCCTGCTTCTTCTCCTTGTTGGAGGTGTCGCGCAGCACGGTCAGGTGGTCGTCGTCGGCGAAGGGATAGCCGAGCGCCTTCAGATGGCCCATCGCGTAGTCATAGGTGTTCTCGCCCTGCTCG
>NZ_DAIQNN010000159.1:0-4533 GCF_036788415.1 Rubrimonas sp.
GAGTGGCCGTCTACCGGGCGCTCCCTCCGGCTCCGCGACCGGCCGGAACCGGGAGACTGCTCCGGGGCGTCGTTGTGCTGAGCCCGATAGCGCTAACGACTGCAGCCACGGTCGTCGGCGCCGCTCCATCTGCATCACTCGCCAGCAGGATTAGCGCAGGAGCACTACTATGCGCGCGGACTGGACCTGTTGGACGCCGCTGCAAGCGCTCTGCCCATTTTCATGTACTGACAGGCGGCGACCCGCGCGGCCCGTGGCCGCCAGAAGCGCGACGGCATACACCTCGCGAGGATCGATCGCTGAACCATCCGGCAAGAGTTGGAGACGATGTACCTCGAGATTGCGATCGTCATTCTGCTGACGCTGATCAACGGCCTTCTGGCCATGTCCGAGCTGGCCATCGTCTCGGCCCGGCCCGCGCGGCTGAAGCTTCTGGCCGACAAGGGCCGCAAGGGGGCTGCGACGGCCATCCGGCTGGCCGAGGATCCCGGCCGGTTCCTGTCCAGCGTGCAGATTGGCATTACGCTGGTTGGCATCCTCGCGGGGGCCTTTTCGGGCGCGACGCTGGGCGCGCGTCTGGCGGCGAGCCTAACAGAAGCCGGAATGCCCTCCGCCCTTGCGGAGCCTGTCGGGGTGGGATCGGTGGTGGTGGCGATCACCTATCTGTCGCTGATTGTGGGCGAACTTGTTCCCAAGCAGATCGCCCTGCGCGCGCCGGAACAGGTCGCCGCGCGTGTGGCCCCGATGATGCTGTTCATCGCCCGCATCGCGGCCCCACTGGTCTGGGTGCTCGACCGATCGGGCAAGCTGGTGCTGGCGGTGCTCGGACAGTCGGGCGGCCAGTCGCGCGGAGTGAGCGACGAGGAGGTCCGGCTGATCGTCGCCGAGGCGGAAAGCTCCGGCGCCATGAACCACGCCGAGAGCCAGATGATCGCCGGCGTGATGCGCGTCGCCGACCGGACGGCGCGGGGGCTGATGACGGCGCGGCACGAGGTCGAGATGCTCGACGCCGGCAGCGACAAGGCGACCCTCCTACGGCGCCTGCACGACCTCAGTCGGTCCCGGTTGCCGGTCTGGGAGGGGGACGTCGACAACATCATTGGCGTCCTGACAACCCGTGACATCCTGGCGCCCGCCCTGATGAACGAGCCGTTCGATCTGCGCGCCCTGCTGCGCCAGGCGCCGGTGGTCCGTGACGGACAAAGCGCCCTTGAGGTGGTGGATCGTCTGCGGACGGCGCCGGCGCACATGGTGCTGGTCTATGACGAGTATGGGCACTTCGAGGGCATCATCACGCCGATGGACGTGCTGGAGGCCATTGCGGGCGAGTTTCCGGACAGCTCGATGGACGAGCCCAAGGTCGTGACGCGGGTCGATGGCTCCTACCTGATCGCGGGTTGGATGCCGGTGGATGAGTTTGCCGATCTGCTCTCGCTGGAGATCGACGCGGACCGCGATTACGAGACGGTCGCCGGTTTGATCCTCGAGCACGTCGGACATCTTCCGGAGGTCGGGCAAAGACTGGAACTGCAGGGCTGGACTGTCGAGGTCCTGGATCTTGACGGAAGGCGGATCGACAAGATTCTGGTTTATCGGCAAACTTAGCCAAAGCGATTGACGCCGGGGCGCACACCATGGTGCGGCTTTTCGCGCTTATGCTTGGCCATCATCGCACATGTCCTCGGCGACCCCGCCGCCCAAGCGCCATTGGTCATCCCCGCAGGACGCGCAAGGACGCGGCGGCGACGTCGGCGAGATCGAACACGCGCGCGAGGTAATGCTCACGGGCCTCGAAACCGGGCCCCGCGTCGGCGAAGAACGCCTGCTCCATCGCATCGATGAGGCGGCGGAGCCGGCGCTGATGCATGCCGACGCGCACCTGCAGCGGATCTGCGACGACACCCGCGAAAGCGACCGCGACCGCGGCCAGCCCGGCGAGCCCCGCCGTCGCGCCGATCGCCAGCGCGGGCGGCGCCGCAACCGGGAACAGCCCGTACCAGATCGCCCCGGCCGAGGCCCCGAGCGGAAAGGCGGCCACCGCCGCCTGATGCGCCAGCGCCGCGGCCACGGCGGGGCCGAGCGAGATCATGCCCGGCGTCACCTGCTGGAACGCCGCCGCGCCGAGGCCGAGCGTTCCCAGCGCGACGGTGAATTCGGCGACCGCGGCCCGGCCGCCGACATACTCGGCGAGGCTGGCTCGAACCGCCTCGGCGGCGGCGACGGCTCGGCGCACCTCCGGCTCGGCGAGGATGGCCTCCGCAAGCGCGTCGCGCGGCGCCGGCTCGGCGCCGTCCCATGGCAGCTCCAGCAGATCGGTGACGATCGCGCGCTCGACGGCGCGTGAGACGTCGGTCGCCAGCAGCACCCGGCGGCCGCGCAGCCATCGCGCAGCGCCGCGGGCCCCTGCGGCGCCGGCGGCATGCGCCGCGAGCCGCGTCGCGACCAGCGCCGGCGCGAGCGCGAGGTTCGCAGGGGCCCGGGCGATGTCCCAGCCGAGCGCCGCGCGATGGAGCCGAAGCGACCCGCCCAGGCCGAACCGCGCGCGGGCGAACGCGTCGACGCGCCGACGCCGCTCGGCGAAGTAGGCCCGCGCCGCCCGGTTCACGGCGGCGCGCAGCGCCTCCCGCGCCGCCTGGTCCGTCGCTTCGCACTCGCCCGTTGTCGCGTTCACGCCAGCACCATGAGAAGGCCCCACAACGCGGCGGTCCAGCGCGCGAGCGCGGCGGTGGTCGGGCCCGCCGCCGCTCGGTCCGCGCTGCGCCAGACGCCGACCACGGCGGCCAGCACATAGGGGACCGGAGCGAACCAGACGGCGAGCGCCGCCGCCGGATGAACCTCGCGCGCGAGCAGGAGCAGGGCCAGCGCGGTCGCCAGAAGGTTCGCCGCCGCCACGCCCAGGACGGCATGCGTCCAGTAGGCCTCGCCCAACGGCAGCTCGCCGCGCCACAGCCGGACCATCACGCGCCCTCGTCGGTCGGATGCGACGGCGACACGGGCGAAGGCCGCGGAGCGGCGGCCGGCGGGCCGGGGGGTCTCGCCGCCGGCGGGTGGATCGCCTCCCTGCCCAGCGCGTCGACCTCGCGCCGAACCTCGTCAAGCTGTCGGCGTAGCCGGCCGACCATGCGCCCGAAGGCCCTGAGCGCCGACGGGAGGTCGCGCGGGCCGATGACGAGCAGCGCAACGACCAAGATGACCAGCAGTTCGGGACCCGAGACGCCCATCATCGGGCGTCCACCGCCGCTGCGGCCTCCCCGCGGGTGCGTCGCAGCGACCAGCCGACGCCGGCGGCGAGGATCGTGACGGTGATCGCGAGCGACCACTCCGTCGGGAACTTCTCCCAGCCTAGGGCCTCGGCGACGAAGACCTTCCCGAAGATGAAGACCAGCAGCGCCGCGAGCGCCTGCTTGAGATAGGCGAAGCGGTGGAGCACCGCCGCCAGCGCGAAGTAGAGCGCGCGCAGACCGAGGATCGCGAAGATGTTCGAGGTAAAGACGACGTAGGGATCGGTGGTGATCGCGAAGATCGCCGGGACCGAGTCGATCGCGAACACCACGTCGCAGAACTCGATCATCACCAGGGCGAGAAACAGCGGCGTTAGGAACAGCGTGGCGCCGCCCCGCGTCCGCAACCGCACGAAGAAGCGGTCGCCATGGAGGCGCTTCGTTATGGGGAAGCGGCCGCGGAGGAACCGCAGGACGGGGTTGCGACCGAGATCCGGCGCGTGGTCCGCGAGCCACAGCATCCGCAGGCCGGTCAGGACGAGAAAGGCCGCGAAGGCGAGCAGGACCCACTCGTAGCGCGCCACCAGCGTCGCGCCGACGAGGATGATCGCGCCGCGCAGCAGGATGACGCCGAGCACGCCCCAGAACAGGACCCGGTGCTGCAGGCGGCGCGGAATGGCGAAGAAGCCGAAGATCAGCGCGATGACGAAGATGTTGTCCATCGCGAGGCTCTTCTCCACGAGAAAGCCCGTCAGGTACTCCACGCTGGACGCAGGCCCGAGGCGCCACCAGACGAAGCCGCCGAAGCCGACGCCAGCGGCGACGTAGAACGCCGACAGGCGAGGGCTCTCGCCCACGCCGATCTCGCGATTTTTTCGATGGAGCACGCCGAGATCGAAGGCGATCAGAAGGCCCACGACCGCGAAGAAGCCCGCCCACATCCACCCGGGCTTGCCGAGGAAAAGGCCGGAGAGAAGGTCCACGCCGATACCCGCGCGCTTCGGGCGGCGCCGACGCGGTCTGTCGACCGCCGACCGGCGAGTTCCGCCCGATGCGGTCCGACATGGCGACCCAGCGTCGTCAGAGGGGCCCGGCCCGCCGCGGGGAGGTGGGATCGCTCCTCGGCAACCGCAAGGCGCCCAAAGGCGTGCGCATCGCCACGGGCTGGATCACGACCTCCGCCGCCAGCCCCGCGACCGGCCGGAACCCGAACAAGCGCGACTTGGCGTGGCAAGACCGCGGCCCAGGCCTGCGGCGCGACGAACGGCGGCCTATCGCCTCCTGCTCCCCGCCCTGCGACTGTCCGCTTTCG
>NZ_DAIQNN010000160.1:0-4424 GCF_036788415.1 Rubrimonas sp.
GCTGACGGCGCGGCCTGTTCGGACCTCAGACCGCTTCGCGCGCAAGGCTCTGCCGGGACTGCGGCAGGGTGCGCAGCGCTTCGGCGACGATGAAGTCCAGCACGGCGCGCACCCGCGCGGTCTGGCGCAGGTCGGGACGGGTCAGAACCCAGACGGGAAGCTCGAGATGGAAGTCGCTTTCGAGGAGTCGCGTCAGATCGGGATCGTGCTTTCCCAGGTAACATGGTAGCCCCACGAGCCCGGCTCCCGCCTTTGCGACCGCCGCCTGGGCGAAAATGTTGTCGAGAGCGGCCACGGTCACGGCGCCGTTCGCGATGTCGCGGAGCAAGCGCGCCTGTGGGACATGCTCAAGGCGCCCCGAACTCTCGATGATGACGTGACGCCGCAGGTCCTCAATGTCCCTGGGCGCGCCGTACTTTGCGACGTAGCCGCGCGACGCATAGAGGCAAAAGGGGATCGTCGCGATGCGGCGGCCGACCAGCGCGCCATCGCCCGGCTCGCCCATGCGCAGCGCGATGTCGGCGTCGCCAGCGGCGACGTCGCGCGTCAGCGTCGAGAGCTCAAGGTCGATCACGAGCGCCGGGTGCTGAGCGCGCAAGGCCCCGAGGCGCGGCGCGAGCCATGACGCGCCGATGCCCTCGGACGCCGTGATGCGCACCACGCCGGCGACCTCCGCCTCGTGGCCCGCCACGTCGTCGGAGATGGACTTCATGATCCGCACGACCTCGGCCGATTTCGTGAACACCCGAAGCCCCGCTTCGGTCATCCGGTAGCCCGACGTCAGGCGGTCGAACAGGCGCGCGCCGAGCTTCTGTTCGAGATCGCGCACGCGGCGCGTCACCGTCGGCTGCGCCACCCCGAGCGTCTGGGCTGCCTTCGCGACGCTGCCGGCGGTGGCGATCGCGTTGAAAAAGCGCAGGTCGTCCCAGTCCATCGCCCCCTCCCTCGTCACCCGCCTGCCAACGCCTCGGAGACGTAGAACGACCGTTCCGCCATCTGGAGCCCGCCGACGAATGAGATCGCACGAATCGTTCCCTTACGTCAGCCGAATCGCGTCGCGTCTCGCCTTCGTGAACGGATGAGCCCCACCCCTACGAAAATCGACGGTTCTCCGCCGCCGCCCGGCGCGCTAGGGCTGTCGCATGGCGACGCGCGAACAGATCATCGAGGTCGCGACCGGCCTGTTCGCGCGAGCGGGATACCGGGCGGTCGGCGTCGCCGAGATCGTCATGGCGGCCGCGGTGTCGCGCGCGGCGTTCTACGCCTGCTTTCGCTCGAAGGACGACCTGATCCTTGCGGTCTTGCGCCGACGCGACGAGGCCGTGCGCGACATGGTGCTGCGCGCCATCGAGCGCGACCAACGCTCAGGCGGCGCCAAGCTTCTGGCAATCTTCGATTTTCTTGAGGAGTGGTCGGGGCGGAGCGATTTCACGGGCTGCATGTTCCTCAACGCGGCGGCGGAGTTCCATCCCCGCGACGATCCGATCCACCGGATGGCCGCCGAGCACAAGCGGCTGATGCTGGAGGGCATCGCGCGCCTCTGCGCGGCGGCGGGCGCGGACGATCCAGGCGCGCTCGCCGCGCAACTCTATCTTCTTTTCGACGGCGTGATCGTGCAGGCGCAGGCTTGCGGACCCGGCGTCGGGCGGATGCGCGCGGCGCGGGCGGCGGCGCGCGCGCTGATCGAGGCGGCTTGCCCGCCGACGCCCTGCTGAACGCTCCGATCTCCCCCAAGATTTTCGTGCCCCCGTCCAACACCCATATGGGCTGTCGGCCGTGCGCGCAGTCTTCATGATCGGGGCAAGGGTGACGCCTCGACCACCTCGTTCTGCGAATGACATCCGCATCTCACGATGACGACGTCATTCACCAAGTAGAACGACGGTTTTCGTCGGGCGCTTCACTCCGGGTCGGCGATGGCGTCGATCTGATCCGTCTACGGGAGTGAGGCATGACCAGCACGATCATTATTCCGCCGGGTACCACGACGCCGCAGGTCGCGGACGAGCCCGGCGAGATCCTTGTCGTTCGCTTCGCCACGCGCATCGAGACCTTCGCCGACACGGCGATCACATTGGTCGAGGACGACACGCGCCTCGCCAACAGCGGCGAGGTCCGCAGCCTGCGCGGTACCGCGGTCTCCATCCTCGGCGACAACGTGACCGTCATCAACGACCGCGACATCGCCGAGGAGCTTGTCGGCCCGCCGCCGCCTCCCGCGCCGCCGTCCGGCGGGCTCAACGCAGACGACGGCGCGATCAGGACGCCCACGCCCCCCGCCGCGGGCGCGCCGCAGTTCCCGATCGGTCAGCCGACCGCAGGCCCGGTGATCAGCGGCGTCGTCGGCGTCCGCGTCGAGGGTCGGAACGCCTCGATCGTCAACACCGGCGACATCAGCGGCGACGTCACCGCGGTCGATTTCGTGAACGGCGGCGAGAGCTCCGGCACCCTCGAGAACTTCGGCGTGATCACCAGCCTCAGCCGCGCCGTGAACATCGGCGGCAACGGCGTCACGCTGGCAAACGACAACCTGATCGAAACCACTGGCGACCCGCGCAACGGCGTCGTCTACACCGACGTCACCTCCAACAACTTCACGATTGTCAACGAGGGCGACATCACGTCTCGCGAAGGCGGCACGGGCGACGCCATCTCCGTCGAACTGGGCGAGAACGTCTTCGGCGACATTCTGAACACCGTGGGCCTGATCCAGGGCCGCGGCGAGGCGAGCGGCGTCTGGATCTACTCTCCCGTCGGCGGCCCCTCAACCTTCACCGCGCTGATCGACAACGGCGGCCTCATCGTCGCGGAGTCGACCACCGGCGACGATGCGGCCATCCTCGTCGACAACGGCGTGAACTTCGTCGGCGAGATCCGAAATGGCGGGGTCATCGAGGGCGTGCGCAACGCCATCCGCTTCGGCGAGGGCGACCATTCGCAGGCGACGATCGTCAACGAGGACGGCGGCCTGATCACCGCCGTCTCGCGCGCCATCGACATCGCCGGCCAGGGCCTCACGATTCAGAACGAGGGCGTGATCAGGACGACCGGCGACGCCCGCAACGGGGTGATCTACGCCACCGCCAGCGCGTCGGGCTATCGCATCGAGAACCTCGAAGGCGGCGTGATCGAGGGCGGCGACCTTTCGAGAAGCTCGGACGCCATCTCTCTGGAGATCGACGACGCGGCGGAGGGGTCGATCTTCAACGCCGGCCTGATCGGCGGCACGGGCGAGCCGACAGGCAACAGCCAGGCGAGCGGCGTGCGCATCTTCTCGGCCGACCCGCAGGCCGGCTCGCGCTTCACGGGCGAAATCGTCAACGAGGACGACATTGTAGCCCAGGGCGACACCGGCCTCGCCTCGGCCATCCTCATTCAGGACGGGGTCGGGTTCCACGGGACCATCGTGAACAGGGACGAGATTCTCGGCGGACGCAACGGCGTCTATATCGGCGACGGCGACCACGCGCTGACGCTGCTCAACGAGGAGGGCGGCGTGATCGCCGCGCGGTCGCGCGCCGTCAACATCGACGGGACAGGCGTCTCGCTGGTCAACCACGGCCTGATCGTCGGGACCGGCGACAGCCGCAACGGCGTCGTCTACGCCGACGTCACCGCCGACCGTTTCTCGATCCTGAACACCGGGTCGATCGACGCGGGCGAGCTCGACGGCAGCTTCGACGGCGACGCCATCTCGCTCCAGCTCGGCGCGCTGGTCCGCGCCTCGATCACCAACACCGGCGAGATCGACGGCCGCGGCGCGCCCGCGCTTTCGGGCGAGGCGAGCGGCGTGCGGTTGTTCTCCGGCGTCGAGGGGCGCAGCGTATTCGTCGGCGACATCGTCAACGAGGGCGCGATCCGCAGCGAGACCGCCGCGGCCATCGTGATCCAGGAGGACGTGCGGGTCCGCGGCGACATCGTCAACGACGGCCTGTTGAGCGGCGCCGTCGCCCTCGACGCAAGCGCGTCGGCCCATGGACTGACCTTCCGCCAGACCGGCGGGATCAGCGACGGCGGCCTGCGCTTCGGCGACGGCGGCGACACGGTGCTGATCGAGGGCGGCCGCGTGCTCGGGGCGATCGACCTCGGAGACGGGCTGAACCGCTTCGACGCCAGCGGGGCCGAAGGGCCTGTCGACGTGCGCGGCGGCGCGGACCGAGACAGGATCGTCGGCGGCGACGGCGACGACCGGATCGACAGCGGCGGCGGGCGGGATGTCGCGACCGGCGGCGGGGGCCGCGACACGTTCATGTTCTCCAGTTCGCTGATCGGCGATGGCCGGCGCGATTTCCTGCGGATCACCGACTTCGATGCGGCGGAAGACGTTCTCGACGCGGACCTGTCTCAGGTCGCCGGGGCCAGCGTGATCGGCGACAACCTGATCCTGCGCTTCGACGGGCCGGACCGGGACATCGTGATCCTCC
>NZ_DAIQNN010000161.1:0-4380 GCF_036788415.1 Rubrimonas sp.
ACGGGCTCCATGTGCTCGGAATGGACCGAGCGATAGCCGGTGAAGGTGTGGATGCGCCCGCGCAGCCGCACCCCGAAGCGGACCGTGTAGGTCGAGTTGCAGACGCGGATCTTCTCCTCGAGACCGGGAGAGAGGTCCATCAGCGCGACGGCGCGGCTGAACATGATGTCGACGGACTGGCGAAAGCTCGGCTCGCCGGTCAGGCCGAAGGCGGTCGGTCCGGACATCCCATCCTCCCCGTGATTTTCAGGGCAGGATGCGGGGACGGGCGCGCGCAGGCAAGGCGCGCGACGCCGATCGGGGCGATCAGCCGCGCGCGGCCCCCGCCACGAAGGACAAGGCGGTGACGGCGATCAGGAAGGCGAAGGCGAGCCGCAGCGCCCATCCGGGGGCCTCGCGCGCCAGCCGCGCGCCCTGCGGGGCCGTGGCCGCCGCCGCCAGCGCGCAGAGCGCGACGCCGGGCAGGTTCACCGCCCCGAGCGTGAAAGGCGCGACAGGTCCCGCGGGCGCGGCCAGCGCCCAGACGAGCGCCGCCGGCGCAGCCGCCGCCGCGCCAAAACCCGCCGCGAGCGCCGCCGCCGCGCGCGGTTCCGCGCCGTAGCGGCGCATCAGCGGCGCCGCGAACGCCCCGCCGCCCGTCGAGGCGCCACCCGCCACAAGCCCGACGCCGAGCCCCAGCGCCGGGCCCGCCACACCGCCCGGCCAACCGGCGCCCCAGCGCGACCCGCTGTCGCCGAAGCCCATCAGCAGGGCCGCGGCGAAGGCGGCGACGCCCCAGACCGCGAGCGGCGCGAGCCCCGCAAGCTGCGCCGCGCCAAGCGCCCCGAGCCCCCCGCCGAGCGCCGCGAAGGCGCCTGCGCGGCGCAGCGGCGCCCAATCCGCACCGCCTGCTCGCGCATGGGCCAGCGCGGCTTGGGCGGAGAGGACCGCCAGCGCCGCCGCCGCCGCCCCCATCGCCTGATGCGCGAGCAGCGGGCCGTCGAACCCCGCCGCGCCGAGCAGATGATAGAGCGCGGGCGCGAGCGCGAGCCCGCCGCCCGCCCCGAGCGCCCCGGAGGCGAGCCCCGCGAAGGCCCCCGCCGCGAGAAACGCCGCCGCGAGGGCTGCGATCGCCAGCCACTCCCCGATCACGCCGCCGCTCCTTTCGCAGCGCCGCTCTCGACACAGGCGAGCGCCGCCTCGACGAGCTCCGGCCCTGCGCCCGGCTGATGCGCGCGCTCCGACAGCATCCGCCGCCAGCGCCGCGCGCCGGGGCGGCCCGCGAACAGGTCGAGCATGTGCCGCGTGATCCGGTTGAGCCGCTCGCCGCTTGCGAGCTCTGCTTCGATGTAGGGGAGCATTGCGCGCACGGCGCCCTCCGGGCTCGTGTCGGGCGTCGCCTCGCCGAAGATGCGGCGGTCGGCGGCGCAGAGGATGTCGGCGGGGGCGTGATAGGCCGCGCGCCCGATCATCGCGCCGTCGAGCCCGGCGGCGATCCGCCCCAGCGCCGCATCCAGCGAGGTCAGCCCGCCATTTGCGACGATCTCCAGATCGGGACGCGCGCGCTTGAGCCGGACGACGAGATCGTGGTCGAGCGGCGGGATGTCGCGGTTTTGCTTCGGGTTCAGCCCTTGCAGCCACGCCTTGCGCGCATGGACCGCGAAGCGCCTGACGCCCGCCGCCGCGACCGTCTCGACGAAGGCGGGCAGCGCCTCGGAGGGCTCCTGCCCGTCGACCCCGATACGGCACTTGACGGTTATCTCCACGCCCCGCGACGACGAACTTGCAGCCTCGATCATAGCGCGAACGCACTCCGCCACGAGGCCGGGCTCGCGCATCAGGCAGGCGCCGAACGCGCCCGACTGCACGCGGTCCGACGGGCAGCCGACATTGAGGTTGATCTCGCGGAAGCCCATCGGCGCCGCGCGCGCGACCGCCGCCGCCAGCGCCTCGGGCTCGGAACCCCCGAGTTGCAGCGCGAGCGGCGCTTCGTCCGGGTGGAAGGCGAGCAGCCGCTCCCACGGCCCGGCGAGCACCGCCTGCGCCGTGACCATCTCGGTGTAGAGCAAGGTTCGCCGGCTCAGCTGACGGTGCAGGAACCGGCAGTGCCGGTCCGTCCAGTCCATCATCGGAGCGACGCTTAGGCGATGCGGCGGGATTTTGACGCGACCGCGCGGTTCCGCTTTCATGTGTCTTCGCAATCCAAGGCTCGCCCCAAAAGCGGAATCGGACAGGATCGGCCACGATCTGGATGAATCGGGCGCGCGCCGCGTCGCGAGTGCGCCGCATTCGCGGCGAGCACTATGGCGTCGATCACCGGGAGAGTCACGGCGGCAGGGATCGGCTGGCGGAGGTGGATCCGCCGCCGGGGCGCGGAGGCGATCATTCGCGAGTCTCTTCCGCGCGGTTCGGGCCAAGGGCGAGGCGCAGGAGATGGCGCGCATGAGCCGGGAACGATCGGGGCCGCCTTCCGGCGCTTGCTCGAACGTCTCGGCATGCGGCGCATCCGGCTCCACGACCTCCGCCATGACGCGGCGACGGCGCCGGCGCGCCGCAAGGACCTTCACTGTCAAGTGGGCGACGATGGTGCTCGGCCACGACGACGTTAAGTCGCTCAACCGCTACACGCATCTCACCGCCGCCGAGATCGCGCAGGCGCATGAATGCCCAACGGAGATCGCTCGAGCGCCATCTTCACCGCATCGATCGGATAGGCGATCGACTGGCCAAGCTTCGCAGAAGCCGGCACGGACCGGTTGACTCTCCAGTCGCGGACCGTCGCCATCTCGACCATGCCGAGCGCTGCGAGCAGGTCCTCATGATGATAGCCCAGAGCCAGGGCCAGGCGCGCGGCATGCGCGCGCCTGGGCTAGAGGCTGTCTATGACAGGGCCGAAATCGACGCCGTTGAAGACGGCAGGTGCGGAAGGGGAGATGCAGGGCGCGGCGGTGTCGAAGGGCATGGCGTGGCTTCGAGGCTCTGGACCCGGTCGACGCGCTTCCATCCGATCGACATCGCGCGGCGACCCCAGGACGACGAGGGTCCGCGAGCGCACATCCGAGGCGCGCACCTCGAAAAAAGGTCCAGCGCCGCGGGCCGCGCGCCGCGCTGCGCCGGAGGCTCCGCGCGCGACCGGCTCCTAGACCACGGGATGGGACACGACCAAGCCGGGCGTCGACCACTCGCTGCCGTTCTCGTGTCCGCAGGGTCAGATGCGCGACAGCAGATCGGTCTTCTTTGTCGAGAATTCGTCGTCCGTCAGCACGCCGCGCTTGTGAAGCTCGGCGAGACGTTCGAGGGCGCTGAAGATTGCGTCCGTGTCGCCCGGGGCGGCGCGCGTTTGCGGTCCGGCTTGTGAGAATGCGGTGGGCGAAGCCGGGGACCTTGGCGCGGGCGGGCCGGAGTCGGGGCTGAGCGTCGCCTTCGGTTCGGGCGCCCCGCATGTGGGGGCGGCGAGCCGGTCCGCTTCGACGCAGACGGGCCCCGCCGTGTGGGATTCCGGCGCCCGCGATCGCGCTGAAGTCTCGACTGAATCCACGACCGAGCCCTCGACGACCCGGAGTTCGTCCGCGCGGACGAGGCCGTGCTGGCTCGTGAAGGTGAGCGTCTGCCCGCCGCCCTGTTGCTGCGACACCCCGGCGATCTGGTGATCGCCGGTGTCGTAGACGGTCATGCCGCCCGGATGCGCGATGGCGAGACGGCGCGCATGGGGGAAAACGGCGTAGCGCAGGTCGTTCTGGGCGCCTGTCGACGCGGGAGAGCCGAGTTCGGCCGGCCAGGCGGGCCCGCCGAAGGACGCGCCGAAGGCGAAGCTGACGCCGCCGGCGCCAGACCCCTGCGATTGCGACTGCCCCCGCCAACCCGACGTCTGAGCCTGCGGTGCGAAGAACGCAGTGCGTGCGAGATGGTCGGACAAATCACTGCACAGGGCGTCGACCCTGGCCTGCAACCCCGTGTTGAACATGTCGCCGACCATCGTCATCCCGCCCTGGCTCCATTGGCCCATGCCGCCGAGTTCGGGATGGCTGAACTGCGCCTGACGACCGCCGCCGCGCGCCAGCGCATGAACGAGCGCCGTCACGGCGTCGACCGACACGCCATGCCGCGCTGCGACGTCTTCGATGGTGCGGGCGCCTTCGGCTGTCAGCTCGGACACGGCGGTTCTTTCCCTGATGGACACGGACGGCGATTATCGCGAAAGCCCCCGCGGCTCAACCTCGCCGGGCCCGACGAGATCCGGCGCTTTCTCGGCGAGGGTCTCGACGACCATCTCCCTAGGCCGTGTGGACGAATTGAACCAGGATAAATCCGATAGCGAGCGCGGTGAAGGATGCGAAGTTGGCTTCGGTCTTCTCGCAGCGAAGTGCGATGCGCTTGAACCTCTTGAGCTTGCCCACGGCC
>NZ_DAIQNN010000162.1:0-4371 GCF_036788415.1 Rubrimonas sp.
ATCGCTACGATCAGCTGATGCGGCTGGGCTGGAAGGTGTTCCTGCCGATGTCGCTCGGCTGGGTCGTGATCGCGGCGACGCTGGCGCAATTCGACGTTCCGGGCTACGCCCGCTGGGCGACAGGAGGCTGAGATGGGCATTCCGTTCGACAAGGCGGCGCGATACTTCCTGCTGAGCGACTTCGTCGCGGGCTTCAAGGTGGGCATGAAGTATTTCTTCAAGCCCAAGGTCACGATCAACTATCCGTTCGAGAAAGGGCCGCTCTCGCCCCGCTTCCGCGGCGAGCACGCGCTGCGCCGCTACGCCAATGGCGAGGAGCGCTGCATCGCGTGCAAGCTCTGCGAGGCGATCTGCCCGGCGCAGGCGATCACCATCGAAGCCGAGCCGCGCGAGGACGGCAGCCGCCGCACCACGCGCTACGACATCGACATGACGAAATGCATCTATTGCGGCTTCTGCCAGGAAGCCTGCCCGGTGGACGCCATCGTCGAGGGGCCGAATTTCGAATTCGCCACCGAGACGCGAGAAGAACTCTTCTACAACAAGGAGAAACTTCTCGACAACGGCGACCGCTGGGAGCGCGAGATCGCGCGCAATCTCGAAATCGACGCGCCCTATCGCTGAGGCGCGGTCAGAACAACAACCGCGTCTCGCGCGGACGACGACAGGGAAGACGCGCGCAGCGCGCGCGCCGAGGGGAGCGCAGACCGATCATGGCCCTGACCGCCATCGCTTTCTACAGCTTTTCCGCGGTGCTGGTCGCCTCGGGCCTGCTGATGGTGCTCGCCCGCAACCCGGTGCATTCGGTGCTGTGGCTGATCCTCGCCTTCTTCTCGGCGGCGGGGCTGTTCGTGCTGGCGGGCGCCGAATTCGTCGCGATGCTGCTGATCATCGTCTATGTCGGCGCGGTGATGGTGCTGTTCCTGTTCGTCGTGATGATGCTCGACGTCGATTTCGCGGCGCTGCGCAGCGGCTTCGCCGAGTATCTCCCGCTCGGCGGGCTGGTCGTCGTCATCCTGCTGGCGGAGCTGGTGCTCGCCGTCGGCGCCTGGAGCATCGGCGAACCTGCCATGGCCGAGCGCGCCGCCATCGCGCCGATGCCGCAGGACGTGTCCAACACCGTGGCGCTCGGCAAGCTGATCTACGGGCAATACGTCTATCTGTTTCAGATCGCAGGGCTGATCCTTCTGGTGGCGATGATCGGCGCCATCGTGCTGACGCTGCGCAAGCGCGAGGGCGTCAAGAAGCAGGACGTGCTCGCCCAGATGTACCGCACGCGCGCGCAATCGGTCGAGTTGCGCGACGTGAAGCCCGGGCAGGGCGCCTGAACCGAAAATAAGAACGAGGGAGACGGGGCGGATGGAGATCGGGCTCGGCCACTATCTTACAGTCGCGGCGATGCTGTTCGTCATCGGCATCTTCGGGATTTTCCTGAACCGCAAGAACGTCATCATCATCCTGATGTCCGTCGAGCTGATGCTTCTGGCGGTCAACATCAATCTCGTCGCCTTCTCGGCGCATCTGGGCGATCTGGTGGGGCAGGTCTTCACCCTGTTCATCCTGACGGTGGCGGCGGCGGAGGCCGCCATCGGGCTCGCGATCCTCGTCTGCTTCTTCCGCAACAGCGGCTCGATCGACGTGGCCGACATCAACACGATGAAGGGGTGAGCCGGTGTATTCGCTGATCCTGTTCGGCCCGCTGATCGCCTCGATCGTCGTCGGCTTCTTCGGCCGGCAACTCGGCGACCGGGTCGCGATGCTGACGACGACCGTCATTGTCGGGCTGTCCTGCCTTCTGAGCTGGATCGTCTTCCTGACGATGGACCATTCGGCGGTCGAGGTCGTCACGCTCTGGCGCTGGATCGACAGCGGCAGCTTGAGCGCCGACTGGGCGATCCGCATCGACACGCTGTCGGCGGTGATGCTGGTCGTGGTGACTTCGGTCTCGGCGCTCGTGCATGTCTATTCGATGGGCTACATGGAGGAGGATCCGGCCAAGCCGCGCTTCTTCGCCTATCTGTCCTTCTTCACCTTCGCCATGCTGATGCTGGTGACGGCGGACAATCTCGCGCAGATGTTCTTCGGCTGGGAGGGCGTCGGCCTCGCCTCCTATCTCCTCATCGGCTATTACCGCCACAAGGACAGCGCCAATGCGGCGGCGATGAAGGCGTTCATCGTCAACCGCGTCGGCGATTTCGGCTATGCTCTGGGGATTTTCGGCCTGTTCTACATGGTCGACTCGATCCGGCTCGACGACGTCTTCGCCGCGGCGCCGATGCTGGCGGAGTCGAGCTTCCGCTTCCTCGGCATGGAAGTGAACGCGGCCGAGACGCTGGCGATCCTGCTCTTCATCGGCGCGATGGGGAAATCGGCGCAGCTGTTCCTGCACACCTGGCTGCCCGACGCGATGGAGGGGCCGACGCCCGTCTCGGCGCTGATCCATGCGGCGACGATGGTGACGGCCGGCGTGTTCCTCGTCTGCCGGATGTCGCCGATCTTCGAAGTCGCGCCGACGGCGCTGTGGATCGTCACCATCGTCGGCGCCTCGACCGCCTTCTTCGCTGCGACGGTGGGGCTGGTGCAGAACGACATCAAGCGGGTGATCGCCTATTCGACCTGCTCGCAGCTCGGCTACATGTTCGCCGCCGCCGGCGTCGGCGCCTATCAGGCGGCGATGTTCCATCTGTTCACCCACGCCTTCTTCAAGGCGCTGCTGTTTCTCGCCGCGGGCTCGGTGATCCATGCGATGCATCACGAGCAGGACATGCGGCGCATGGGCGGGCTGAAGGACAAGATCCCGCTCACCTACAAGATGATGCTGATCGGCACGCTGGCGATCACCGGCGTCGGCGTGCCCTTCCTCTACGTGATGGACACGCCGATCGGCTTTGCGGGGTTCATCTCGAAGGACGTGATCATCGAGAGCGCCTTCGCCTCGCCGGCGGCCGGCGCCGGCTACGCCTTCTGGCTGCTGCTGGTCGCCGCCGCCTTCACCTCGTTCTACTCGTGGCGGCTGATCTTCATGACGTTCCACGGCCCCGAGAAGGGCGATCATCACGCGCATGCCCATGCGCATGAGAGCCCGCTGGTGATGACCGTCCCGCTGATCATCCTCGGCGTGGGCGCGGCGCTGGCGGGAATGGAGTTCTACGGCGATTTCGTCGGCCATCACGAGGCGCAGTTCTGGGCCTCGACGATCTTCACTGCCGAGACCAACACCGTCCTATATGACAGCCATTACGTGCCGGCGCTGGTGAAGCTCGCGCCCTTCCTCGCCATGCTCGGCGGGCTGGGCGTGGCCTACTGGTTCTACATCCGCGAGCCGGAGCTGCCGGCGGCGCTGGCGCAGCGGCACGGGCCTCTCTACCGCTTCCTGCTCAACAAGTGGTATTTCGACGAGCTTTACGAGGCGATCTTCGTCAATCCCGCCAAGTGGCTGGGGCGCTTCCTGTGGAAGCGGGGCGACGGGGCGACCATCGACGGCGCGATCAACGGGCTGGCGATGGGGGTCGTGCCCTGGGTGACGCGGCTCGCGGGGCGGGCGCAGTCTGGCTATCTGTTCCACTACGCCTTCGCGATGCTGCTCGGGCTGTCGCTGCTGATCACCTGGTACGCGGTCAAGGGAGCCTGAGGCGATGCCGATCATCACCATCGTCACTTTCCTGCCGCTGATCGGGGCGCTGATCATCCTGTTCGGCGTCAAGGGCGACACGCCGCAGGCGCGCGAGAACGCGCGCTGGGCCGCGATGTGGGCGGTCTCGGCGACCTTCCTGATTTCGCTGTTCCTGCTGTTCGGCTTCGACCCCTCGAACACCGATTTCCAGTTCGTCGAGGAACATTCCTGGCTCGGCGCCTTGCGCTACAAGGTGGGCGTGGACGGCGTCTCGATCCTGTTCGTGATGCTCACGACCTTCATCATGCCGCTCGCGATCTACGCCTCCTGGGGCGTGAACACGCGCGTGCAGGAGTACATGGCGGCGTTTCTCGTGCTCGAGACGCTGATGATCGGCGTGTTCGTCGCGCTCGACGTCATCCTGTTCTACCTGTTCTTCGAGGGCGGGCTGATCCCGATGTTCCTGATCATCGGGATCTGGGGCGGGAAGGACAGGATCTACGCCTCCTTCAAGTTCTTCCTCTACACGCTGCTCGGCTCGCTGCTGATGCTGATCGCCATGATCGCGATGGTGCAGGATGCGGGAACCACCGACATCGCGGAATTGCTGCGGCACGATTTTTCCGCCGCGCCGATGACGCTGCTCGGCTTCGAGATCGCGGGCGGGTTCCAGACGCTGCTGTGGCTGGCCTTCTTCGCCTCTTTCGCGGTGAAGATGCCGATGTGGCCGGTGCACACCTGGCTGCCGGACGCGCATG
>NZ_DAIQNN010000163.1:0-4365 GCF_036788415.1 Rubrimonas sp.
GCCGATGCGGGTTTAACGAGGGGGGGCGGCGCAGGCAAGGCGGCGCCCCACCGGGCCGCGGCGCCGCCTTCCGCCAGAGCGCGAGGACGTGATCGATCCCGCCGGCGCGCCCAGCGGGAACGAGGGCCCCATGCGTCGCGGGCCGCACGCCCGACCTCGACGCCTGGATCGTGGAGCGGATCGAGGGAGCCCGGACGGCGATCCTCGGCGAGACGTCGCCGCCGAACGCGCTTGTCTGACAGCGAGCGGAACGCTCCCCGCCCCGACGGCCGCCCTTCAGCGCGGCAGCCGGAGCCGCGCCGACAACCCGCCCAGACGCGCGCTTTCGCCGAGGATCAGCGCGCCGCCATGCGCGCGCGCGACTTCGGCGGCGATCGACAGACCGAGGCCGACGCCCGCCCCGCGGTCCTGATTTCGCGAGACGTCGAGCCTCGCGAACGGCTTGAGGGCCTCCTCTCGGCGAGCCGCGGGAATGCCCGGCCCGTCATCCTCGACCTCGAATTCGAGATGGCGCGACGACGCGCGCAACGTCAGCGAGACCGCCGTTCCGAATGACAGCGCGTTGTCGAGCAGATTGCCCAGCGCGCGGGCGACAGCGCCGGCGCGCATCGTGACGAGGTCCGTCGCAGCGCCCGCCCGCTCGTCGCGCAGCTCCGGGGCGCCGCCGCTGCGACGGGCCGCAGCCACGGCCTGTTCGGCGACCGATCGCGGATCGACGGCCTCAGGCTCCTCCCCCGCCTCCTGACGCGCGAAAGCGAGGAATTCGTCGATCATGCGCTCCATCGCGCGAATGTCGGCCTCCATGTCCTGCGTGTCGGCCCCGTCGGCCTCCAGCATCGCCAGCGCCAGCTTCATCCGCGTCAGCGGCGTGCGCAGATCGTGGCTCACGCCGGAGAGCATTCGGGTGCGGCTCTCGATCTGGCGTTCGATGCTGGCGCGCATGCTGAGAAAGGCCGCGCCGGCGCGGCGCACTTCCTCGGCCCCGGCGGGTTGAAACGGCACTGCGCGTCCCTTGCCGAAGGCGTCCGCCGCAGCCGCCAGCGCGCGGATCGGACGGATCTGGTTGCGCAGGAAGATCACCGCCACGACGAGCAGCGCCATGGCGGCCGCCAGCGTGATCACGAAGAGCTGGTGGGCGTTGGACACGGACAGCCGCCGCCGGTCGATCCGCGCCGTCAGCACGCCCTTGTCGGTGAGTATCCGCGCCGTCAGCTCCCGGTCGGACAAGTCGCCCTCCAGCGCCAGCGGGCGACGCAGGTCGGATTTCAGCGTCTGCTCGACCGCGCCGCCGGCGATGTCGTAGAAGCGCCGCAGCGTCTCGCTGGGCACGCTGTCGCCTTCGGAGAGCGTGAGCGTCATCCCCAGCGGTCCGGCCAGGGCGTCGAGCCGGCGCTGGCCATCCGCCGCGTTCGCGGCCTGCTCGACGGCGTCGATGGCGTAGTTCAGTTCGCGGGCCGTGGAGCCGGCGATCTGGCGCGTCACGGCCTCGATGTGGCGTTCGACGAACACCGCCGCGACGACGAGTTGCAACAGCACCAGCGGTCCCACGAGGATCAGCAGCGACCGACCGAACAGGCTGCGGGGGAGGTATTCCTTGAAGATCATGGCGCGCCTCGCGATGGTTGCGCAGAGTATGGACGCCCCGGGGCCGCCGCAAGCGCGCCGCAGCCCCGCTTCGGAGCCGCGCCCCATGAAAGACGCCCCTTTCGACCGCGATGCGAGCGCGCCCTTGGGGGCCGCGCAGGAGGTCGCGCCGGGCGTGCGGCGGGTCATCGCGCCCAACCCCTCGCCGATGACCTTCACTGGCACCGCGAGCTATCTGGTCGGTCGGCGGCGCGTCGCGCTGATCGACCCCGGGCCCGAAGACGCGGCCCACAGCGCCGCCCTGCTTGAGGCCGTCGGGCCGGATGCTGAGGTCGCCGCCATCCTCGTCACCCACGGCCATCGCGACCACAGCGCGGGCGCCGCTGCGCTGAAAGCCGCCACCGGCGCCCCGGTGCTGGGCTTCGGAGCGGGCGCCGCCGGCATGTCGGCGCGGATGCGGGCGCTGGCCGCGTCGGGGGCGACGCTGGGCGGCGGCGAAGGGGCGGACCCCGTTTACGCGCCGGACGCGGTTCTGGCGGACGGCGAGATCGTGGAGAGCCCGGAATGGCGGCTGCGCGCGCTGCACATGCCGGGCCATCGCGGCGACCATCTGTGCTTCGCGCTGGAAGGGACCGGGACGCTGTTCAGCGGCGATCTGGTCATGGCGTGGTCCACCACGCTGGTCTCGCCGCCAGACGGCGACATCACCGATTTCCTTGCCTCGCTGGCGCGGCTGCGGGCGCGCGCGGAGACGCTGTATCTGCCCGGCCACGGCCCCGCGCTGCGCGACCCGCATCGGATGATCGACTGGCAGATCGCCCACCGCGCGGAGCGGCGGGGCCAGATTCTCGCCGCGCTCGCCTCGGGGTCTGCGACGCCGCGCGCGCTGACCGAGGCGATCTACGCCGACATCGACCGCGCGCTTTGGCCGGCGGCCGAGCGCAACGTGCTGGCGCATCTGCTGGGGCTGATGGACGAGGGTCTGGTCGGGGCGGACGGGCCGCCCGGACCGCGCAGCGCCTATGCGCTGGTCGGGGGTTCGACCCCGCTCACTTCATCGGGGTGAGGACTTCGAAGGCGTCGGCGCCGACCTTGAACAGGGCGAAGGCGCCCGGCACGTCGCCGTTCATGTCGAACTCATGGTCGCCGGCGGCGCCCTTGTAGTCGATCTCCTGACCGGCGGCGATCAGCGCCTTGGCCTTCTCCCACTCGCCCGGCAGGATCGGCTCGCCCGGGGCGCTGGCGACGGCGCGCAGGCTGGCCGACATCTTCGCCTTGTCGCCGCCGGCATGCTCGTAGGCGAGCGCCAGCAGGAAGCCCGCGTCGTAGCCCGTGGTCACGAAGATCGCGTCCGGGTTGCCGCCAGCCTCCGTCTGCGCCGCGTTGAAGCGGGCGAGCGACTCGCCGCCCTCGCCCGTCGGCGAGGAGGCGACGAAGCCTGCGAGGTTCTCCGCGCCGAGCTCGCCGATGACGTTCTCGGACTTCATGCCGTCGCCGCCGACGATGCGCTCGAAGAAGCCGTTTTCCAGGGCCTCGCGCAGGATGGTGAGCCCCGACCCGTCGCCATAGTCGAAGATCGCGAGCGCCCCGGCGCCGGAGCGGGCGAGTTCGGCGAGTTCGGCGCGGTAGGAGGCCTTGCCCTCCTCATGCGCGGCGAACAGCGTCACAGTCCCGCCTTTCGCCTCGTATTCGGCGCGGAACGCCTCGGCGAGGCCCTTGCCGTAATCGTTGTTGAGATAGGTGACGGCGATCGGGCCGTAGCCCTGCGCGAGCAGCGTGCGCGCCAGCGCCGCGCCCTGATAGTTGTCGGAGGGCACAGTGCGGAACACCGTGTCGTTGTCCTCGAGGCCGGTGACGGCGGGCGAGGTGGAGGCGGGCGAGATCATTACGACGCCGGCGGGGATGGTCGCGGTGTTGGCCGCGGCGAGGGTCGCGCCCGAGCAGTGCGCGCCGACGATGCCCGCCACGCCCTCGATGTTCACAAGCTTCGCCGCCGCGTCGCCGCCCGATTGCGGGTTGCAGCCCGAATCGCCGACCACCGCTTCGATCATCCGCCCGTCGAGCAGACCGCCCTGCGCGTTCACCTGATCGAAGGCGAGGCGCGAGCTGTCCACGATGGGCGGCGCCATGGCGGCGATCGGGCCCGAGATGCCGCCGAGCAGGCCGAACTTCACGCTCTGCGCCTGCGCGGCGGGCGCCGCCGCCGCGACGATCGCGGCGAGGATGGCGGGATGCAGTCGGGTCATGAAGTCTCTCCCCTGTTTGCGCCGGACTGGCTCCGGCCTGATGGCGGAGTGATGCCGAAACCGGGCGCCGCGCGCCAGCGGATTTCGGCTTCACGGTCGTTTCAGTCCTTGCGCGGACGCTCCGGAAGCAGCCCCTCGGGGCGGAAGCGCAGCACGAGCTGCAGCGCGAGCCCGATGAGGAAGATGCGGAAATACTTGGCCTGGATGGCGTATTCGGTGGGCAGCCGGTCGGTGAGGATCTCGGACATCGACCAGATCGACCAGACGAGCGCCACGCCGAGCAGCGCGCCGCGGTTGTTGCCCGAGCCGCCGATGATCAGCATCATCCAGATCAGGAATGTGGCCACCATCGGGTCGATGGCCTCGGGCGTGATGGCGCGGTTGAAATGGGCGAAGAGCGCGCCGCCCAGTCCCATCAGCGCCGCGCCGAACATGAAGGCTTCGAGCCGGCGCTTCTCGATGTCCTTGCCCATGGCGCGGGCGGCGGTCTCGTTGTCGCGGATCGCGCGCATCATCCGGCCCCACGGCGCGCGCA
>NZ_DAIQNN010000164.1:0-4329 GCF_036788415.1 Rubrimonas sp.
CGAGCGCGACGTGATCCTCGAGGAGCGCAGCCAGCGCACCGACAACGACCCCGGCGCGCTGTTCTCCGAGCAGATGTCGGCGACGCTGTTCAAGAACCACGCCTACGGCATTCCGATCATCGGCTGGCGCGCCGAGATGGAGGGGCTCTCGCGCGAGGACGCTCTCGCGTTCTACGAACGCCACTACGCCCCCGACAACGCGATCCTCGTGGTCGCGGGCGACGCCGACCCCGACGAGGTCCGCCGCCTCGCCGAAACCTACTACGGCCCGCACGCCCCCTCCGGCCAGCCGCGCGCCATCCGTCCGCAGGAGCCGCCGCATCTCGCCGCGCGCCGGCTGGAGATGCGCGACGCCCGCGTTCGTCAGCCTTACGTGCTGCGCAACTACCTCGTCCCCAGCCGCGTCTCCGGAGATGCCCGCGACGCCGCCGCTCTGTCCGTCCTTGCGCAGGTTCTTGGCGGCGGCGCGACGTCGCGGCTGAGCCTCGCGCTCGAGAAAGAGGCGGGCGCCGCCGTCGGCACGGCGGCCTGGTACTCGGGCCTGTCGCTCGACTCGGCGGAGTTCGGCCTTTACGCAGCGCCCGCCCCGGAGGTCTCGCTCGCCGAGATCGAGTCGCAACTCGACGCGGTGCTCGCCCAACTCGCCGCCGAAGGCCCGACCGAGGACGAACTCGCCCGCGCCCGCGCAGGGATCGCCGCGTCTGAGATCTACGCGCAGGACAGCCAGTCCGGCCTCGCCCGGCGCTACGGCGCGGCGCTCGCCATCGGGCTCACGGTCGCCGACGTCGAGGCGTGGCCTGCGCTCCTGAAGGAGGTCACGGCCGAGGACGTCCGCCGCGCCGCCGCCCTGCTGCGCCCCGAAGCCTCCGTCACCGGCTGGCTGATGCGCGCCGAAACCGCTGAAACCACCGCCGAGAGGATCGACGGATGACCGCCCTGTTCCCCCGCCTCCGCGCCGCCGCCATCGCCGGCTGCGTCGCCTTCGCCGCGCCCCAGGCGCAGGCCGCCGCCGAGATCCAGCGCGTGATCTCGCCCGGCGGGATCGAGGCCTGGCTCGTCGAGGAGCACGCGATCCCGATGGTCGCAATCGAGATCGCCTTCGTCGGCGGCGCGGCGACCGAGCCGGAGGACCGGCTCGGCGTCACGCGGTTCCTCTCGGCGATGCTCGACGAAGGCGCGGGCGATCTCGACAGCACCGCCTTCGCGGAGCGCGCCGAATTGCTCGCCGCGCGCTTCAGCTTCAGCGCCAATCGCGACGCCTTCGCCGTCTCGGCGCGGATGCTGAGCGACGCGCTCGACGACAGCCTCGCCCTGTTGCGCTCCGCGCTGACCGAGCCGCGCTTCGACGAGGAGCCGCTGCGCCGCGTGCGCGGCCAGATCCTCGCGGGCTTGCGCTCGGACGAGACCGACCCCGACAGCCTCGCCTCCGAGGCCTGGTTCGCCGCCGCCTTCCCCGGTCATCCCTATGGCCGGAAGACGGAAGGGACGCCCGAGACCGTCGCCGCGATCACCGCGGACGATCTGCGCGCCGCCCGGCTGCGCGCGCTCAACCGCTCCGCCGCCGTGATCGGCGTCGTCGGCGCCATCGACGCCGAGACGCTCGGCCGCGCGCTCGACGCCCTGCTGCTCGACCTGCCGCAAGGCCCGGTCGAGACCGCCGCGCCGACCGACGTCGCGGCCCAAGGCGGCGTGACCGTGATCCCCTTCGACGCGCCGCAGTCGACCGTGCTGTTCGGCCATGCCGGCCAGCTGCGCGACGACCCGGATTTCATCCCGGCCTATGTGATGAACTACATCCTCGGCGGCGGCGGCTTCTCCTCGCGGCTGACCGTGGAGGTGCGCGAGAAGCGCGGGCTGGCCTATTCCGCCTATTCCTACCTCGCGCCCTTCGACCGGGCGGGGGTGATCATGGGCGGGGTGGGCACCGCCAATGCGCGCGTCGCCGAATCGGTCGAGGTGATCCGCGCGGAATGGGCGCGGATGGCCGCCGAGGGCGTGAGCGCGGAGGAACTCGCAAAGGCGAAGTCGTTCCTCACCGGCTCATATGCGCTGCGCTTCGACAGCAACGCCAGGATCGCGGCAAATCTCGTCGCCCTCCAGCGCGACAACCTCGGCATCGACTATGTCGAGAAGCGCAACGCGCTGGTCGAGGCGGTGACGCTGGAGGATGTCCGACGCGTCGCCGAGCGTTGGCTGAAGCCGGAGGCTCTGAGCTTCGTGGTCGTCGGCCAGCCGGAGGGGCTGCCAGTCGGGCAGTGAGGCGTCGGGGGCGGACGCTGGCGCGCCTGTGCGCGCCATGCTATCCCTTGTGGGATGAACGCCCCCGACCGCTACATCGAGGCAGCTGAACCCCGCATCCGCCGCCTGTCCGAGGCGGCGGCCGACCGGATCGCGGCGGGCGAGGTGATCGAGCGCCCGGCGGCGGCGGTGAAGGAGCTGGTCGAGAACGCGCTCGACGCTGGCGCCGCCCGCATCGAGATCGCCATCGCCGATGCGGGCCGCAGGCTTATCCGCGTCGCCGACGACGGCGAGGGGATGACCGCCGCCGAACTTCCGCTCGCGCTAGAACGCCACGCCACTTCCAAGATCGACGGGTCCGATCTTCTGAACATCCGCAGCTTCGGATTTCGCGGCGAGGCGCTGCCCTCGATGGCCGCCGTCGCGCGGCTGCGCCTCGTCAGTCGCCGCCGCGGCGCGCGCGAGGCCTGGGCCATCGAGTCCGAAGCCGGCGCGGTGGGCCGCCCGGCCCCGGCGGCGCGGGCGGCGGGCACCGAAGTCGCCTTGCGCGACCTGTTCTTCGCCACGCCCGCGCGGCTGAAATTCCTGCGCTCCGACCGCGCCGAGCGCGCCGAGATCGTCGAGACGGTCCGCCGCCTTGCGCTGGCGGCGCCCCATGTCGCCTTCGCTCTGCGCGACGTCTCGGAGACTGGCGACGGGCGGCTCCTGTTCGACGCGCCGCCAGAGCCGGGCGACCCGCCCGGCGCCCGCCTCGCGCGTTTGCGCCGGGTGCTGGGAACGGGCTTCGCCGACAACGCCGTGCGCATCGAGGCCGAGCGCGACGGGCTGATCCTGACCGGCTATGCGGCGCTGCCGACCTATTCGCGCGGCGCGGGCGTCGCCGAGCACCTGTTCGTCAACGGCCGCCCGGTGCGCGACCGGATGATGGTCGGGGCGCTGCGCGCGGGATACGCCGACCTCCTGCCGAAGGACCGCCGCCCCGCCGCGGCCCTGTTCTTCGCCTGCGACCCCGAGCGCGTGGACGTCAACGTCCACCCCGCCAAGACCGAGGTGCGCTTCCGCGAACCGGGGGTGGCGCGCGGGCTGATGGTGTCGGCGCTGCGCCACGCGCTGGCCGAGGCCGGCTGGCGCGCCTCCTCCACGTTGGGGACCGCCGCGCTCGGCGCGCTGCGCCCCGAAGGCGCGCCCAGCTGGGCGCCCCGTCCGCATCTCGCGCGCCCCTCGGCGGAGCTGCGCGAAGCGGCGGCGGTCTTCCAGCGCCCCGACCCGACGCCGGACCTCGCCCCCGGCGCATGGTCGGCGCGTCCCTCCGAGGCCGCCGCCGACGCGCCGTCCCCCGGCCCCCTCGGCGTGCCGCTGGCGCAATTGCACGACACCTATATCCTCGCCCAGAGCGCCGACGGGCTGGTGCTGGTGGACATGCACGCCGCCCATGAACGCCTCGTCTATGAGCGGCTGAAGCGCGCGCTCGACGCAGGCCCGGCGCTGGCGCAGGCGCTGCTGATCCCGCAGATCGTCGAACTCGACCCGCTGGAGGCGGAGCGCCTGCTGGCCCGCGCCGAGGAATTCGCCAGCCTCGGCTTGCATCTCGAACCCTTCGGCCCCGGCGCGCTCTGCGTCCGCGCCACGCCCGCAGCCCTCGGGCCCTGCGACGCCGCGCCCCTGCTGCGCGACCTCGCCGACGAGATCGCCGAACTCGACCGCGCCGACGGGCTGCGCGCGAGGCTCGACGCGGTGCTGTCGCGCATGGCCTGCCACGGCTCGGTGCGCTCGGGCCGCCGCCTCACCGGCCCCGAGATGACCGCGCTGTTGCGCGAGATCGAGGCGACCCCCCGCGCCGGCCAGTGCAATCACGGCCGCCCGACCTGGGTGGCGCTCGGGCTCGCCGATCTCGAGAAGCTGTTCGGGCGGCGATGACCCTTTCGCTCGCCTGGCCGCCCGACTTCGCCGATCCCGGGACGCAGGCCGCGCTCGCGGCCGCTGGGCTGGCGCTCCTGCTGCTGCTGTGGTCGCTCGTCGCCGCCCGCCGGACCGCGCGCGACGCCGCCCTGCTCGCCGAGCGGTTCGGGACGCTGGCCGAGGCGACGCGCG
>NZ_DAIQNN010000165.1:0-4163 GCF_036788415.1 Rubrimonas sp.
CAGAAAGCCGCGCCGCCTGATCGCGCCCCGTCACCCAAAATCAGGCATAGCTCCAAGACCCTGCTCGAGGAGTTCTACCGCGTCGCGTTCCGCAAGCGCGTCTACGACAGCATCGAGGCGCTGCAGGCCGACCTCGACGCGTGGATGGCCGAATACAACGAGGTGCGGACGCACCAGGGGCGGTGGTGCTACGGTAAGACGCCGATGCAGACTTTCCTCGACAGCAAGGCCATCGCGCGCGAGAAACAGCAACCCGGCCTCGCCGCCTGACGGAGGAGGACCGACAGCTTCGACCCGGCGGACACCCCGCACGCCGGAGCGACAGCGTCAGACCAAGTACGTACTTCTACAATTGAACGGTCCCGTCCCGCCAGAGAAACCGCTCGATCGCGTGGACCATCCGGCTCGCAACGGAGCTCCACATGAATCGCGCTTCTCCCGCCCGGGCGCGCGCTAGCGCGCCAGCCGCGCGACGTGCGTCGGGATCGGCCAGCGCGGCGAGGCGCGCCGCGACGCTCTCCGGCGCGATCTAGAAGCCCGCCATCTGACCGTGAAGCAGGCGAAACGGCCGCCCCGGCGGCAGCAGGGTGCCCGCATCGCGCCACAGCTCCGCTGCGACCCCGTGTCCGGGGACGATCTGCGGGGCGGACGAGATGGCATGTTCGAACGCGATCAGGCCCCAAGCCCAGCATCGCGAGCTCCGTCGGGGCCGCGATCTCGCCGATATCGACGACATCGACAGATCGCCGGTCACAGCCGTCGACCCGCTCAGGCATGCCGAGCTGCGCATCGAGACAGGGCTCAGCATCTTCTTCTGCGATCCTCACAGCCCTTGGCAGCGCGGGTCCAACGAGAACACGAACGGGCTTCTGCGCCAGTACTTCCCCAAGGGCACGGACCTCGCCGCGCATGACGCCGCCCACCTCGACGCCGTCGCTCACGCCCTCAACACCAGGCCGCGAAAAACTCTCGGGTGGAGAACTCCGGCCGAAGCGCTGGAAGCCGTTCTCCGCGAAGCGCAGAAAATCGATGTTGCGACGACCGGTTGAGTCCGCCTTGGGACCCACGGTCGCTGTGATGGATCAGCCCGCCGCCTTTCGCAGGTCTCCGCGATCGACCGCATCGCCGCCCACTCCGAGGCGTGGTGGGCCTCCGCGCGATGGCGCGCCGCGCGGACGCGGTCGGCGCGTGCATCACGGTCGGGAGCGCTGGTCCGGGCGTGCGGGTCCGCCTCGACTGGAGTGCGCCGGGCGAGGCCGTCGCACGGCCGGCCGAGGCGCAGAGCGCCTAGATGGTTCCATGCATGGACCCCTGCGCGCGCCCATCCGATGCTGTCGACAGGCTGGCCGCAGGAGAAGCCGGAGACCTGAGGGCTTGCGACGTCAGCACAGCCTTCTCCTCGCTCTGACGGCTCAGACATCTGTCACAGAAGGGAATGGTCAATGCTCGGAATAGACACGGTTCGCGCATTCGCACCGCTGGTCGTGCTGCATCCGGAGGATCAGTGGCGTCCCACCAGCGTCGAGACGTACCTGAAGGGCTGTGTCATCAAGGACTCGAACGACCCGGGGTTCGAGACCGCGGCCACGGAAACAGCCATCACCGCGCACACGGCGGCGAGCTACTACCTCCAGCAGTCCGACACCAGCGTCGCGGCGGGAATGCCGCTGGAGGGCGAGACCTGCGCCGCGCCGATGTACGTCCACTGGCGCGAGTCGGGCGATGTGATCGACGTCGTCTATATCTTCTTCTACGGGTTCAACGGCAGCCAGGCCGGTTACTGTCATATCAAGGAAGACGAGGTCTTCAAGCACCACTACAAGGACCGCTGGTTCACCTGGGCGGACTTCGCCCAGCACGAGTCGGACTGGGAGCACGTGATCGTGCGCCTCGACAAGGCCACCCTCAAGCCGACGTGGTTGCGGTTCGCCCGGCACGGCGAGGCCGACGGCGAATGGGCGGCATGGTCGGACGTGGAGAAGCGCGAGGGAGAGCATCCCGTCGTCTACTCCGCTCTCCACTCCCACGGCAGCTACCGCGACCAGCGCGGACCCGGCCAGAAGGAGAAGTACCAACCAGCAGCGGCCTACAAGTTCGACAGCGCCTTGCTGGCGGTGGTCAACAGCATGCCCAGCGGGTCAGTCGGTTGGAGCTTCAAGGAGATCGTGCTCGCCGACAACACGGTGGAGCATGTCGACCACCACAGTTCCGCCTATTGGCGTCCGTGGACCGGCCCCGCCAGCCTCGAGCCGCTGCAGGACCAGTTCTGGCTGGCCTTCCAGGGCCCATGGGCGCCCGAACGCGACAACGGCGCCCACATCCATCAGCCGAAACCGCATCTGCCCGGGCATCTTCACGAAAAGCTGGGGGAAGCGGCCCATGTCGCGGACTTCTTCGGCGCGCTGCCGAGCAAGTACAAGCATGGCGGCCGACCCAAGGGACCCTCGCACCAGAGTTGGTGGAGCACGTCGCCGCAACTGCCCTGACATCGAGCCCCCCAGGAGCGAGAGGCGTCGCTCACCGCCCTGCTCCCCCCGCCAGCCACTGCAGCAGGGCGCCGAATGCATCGCGTCCATGGGGTTGGCGTAACCAAGATGCAGAAACTTACGGGACCTTTCCGAAGTTGGGGGCTTCAGGCTGCGATCGGCAGCTGGGCGAGCCGCTGATTGAAGTGTGCTGCTCGCACCTGGAGGACGTTGAATGCGCCGCGCTCTGACCAGCGCATGTGTTGAGTGCGGGCCATCCGGGCGTTGACGAGGTGGTCGGCGCCGCCCTCGACGAGGGATGTCGCGACGCGCTCGCCGGCGCGATGACGTTCGGCGTAGTTCACCAGCCGCGCCTGGGGATTGCCGACGTAGTCGACCATTTTCTTCATGGCGCGGCGGATGGTGCGGTTGCGCCGGGCGCGGCCCTTCCGCTTCGGCTCGTCGGGATGCTCTTTCAGTCCGGCGCGCACCGCGCGGTCGGCATCCTTCGCCGCTGTCTTGTGGCCGTTCCAGAGGCGGTGGCGCATGCGCTCGAGCGCCTCCATCACCTCCTGTCTGCCCTTCGCGACGGCGGCGCAGCTGTCGTCGATCGCCGCGGCCGAGGCCTCGACATGGCGGATGCGCATCGAGATGTGGAACCAGTCCGAGATCGGCGGATCTACGACGAGACCCGCGGCGACGTGCTGCTCAACCCGCTCGACGCCCGCTCGCCCGACTGGAGCCCCTGGGCGGAGATGCGCGAGATCGCCGACGCCTACCGCATCGCCAAGTCGATGATCCCCAGCGTCCAGGGCGAGAACAACTTCTTCCACGTCGGCGCGCAGGACCTCTTCGCCACCTTCCTCGTGCGCCTGCTGCGCCTGAAGGAACGCTCGCTGCTGGGCCTGCTCGAGGCGACGCTGGTCATGCCCAGGGCCGCCAAGGCGCATCTGCTGCGCCGCTCGGCCGCCGCCAAGCACTACGAGGGCGAGCACCGCTCCGGCCACGACGTCGACGCCACCATGGCCGTCTACACCCAGTCCCTGCGCTTCCTGCGCAGGACCGCCGGCGGGCGCGGCGACTTCTCCATCCGCGACTTCATCACCGACACGGTCACGCGGCTGGAGAAGCCCGACGCGGACGCGATCGCGGCGATCCGCGCGCGCTTCGAGGGCGAGCTCGCGCAGCTGCGCGAAGCCCGCAACCACCTCGCCGCGGGCGAGCTGCGCCGCGCCTTCCGCCTCGTCGCCCGCGTCGCGATCTCCTATCCGCTGCTGCCCGACGGCATGGAGCCGCCCGAGCCCGACGACGATTTCGCCGCCTGGTGGGACGCGCACAGGACGCAGATCGAGGCGCACTGGCGCGCGCAGGACGCCACCATGCCCGAGGCGCTCGCCGCGCTCGAGCAGGCGCACAAAGAAGCGGCGGCGCGGCTCAGGAAGCGCGGCGCGCCCTGGCTCTTCATCGGCTCGACGCAGCGCCAGATGCACGCCGTCCGGCCGCTCCTGTCGCTCTGGCTCGACGCTGTGGCGGACACGATCCTGAGCCTGCCCGACAACCGCGGCCGCCGCATCTGGCTCATGCTCGACGAGCTGCAGGCGCTGCAGATGCTGCCCTCGCTGCAGCCGCTGCTGACCGAGGGGGCCAAGTACGGCGTCTGCGTCTGCGCCGGCGTCCAGAACATGGGCCAGATCCGCC
>NZ_DAIQNN010000166.1:0-4154 GCF_036788415.1 Rubrimonas sp.
GAAGCTTGTGCCTGCGGCGGAACTCGACGACATCCCCGGCGTGTATTTCCCGCCATTATTGAAATTCAGCCCCTGACTGAGATCGCCCGAGCAGATGAAGCCGGAGCCCGAAGCGACGCAGGCGTTCGCAAGCGCCGGAGATGCGATCAGGCCGTTGCCGAAAGCGACGGCGAGGGCCGCGGCAGCCGCAGCGCCGCAAGAGCGGCCCTCATGCCAGCGCGGGACGGCGCGCGCGCCATCGGGCCGCCACGCGCTGTTCCGGAGGGCCTGCGCGACCGAACGCCGTTCGGCGCCGCTCGCCTGCGCGCTCGCGGACCAGAGCGGATGCAGGGTGCGCACATCGGTTTGCGCCATCGTCCTTCTCTCCTGCAGTACAGGGCGCCGCTCGATATTGCGAGCGGGCCAATCGCGTCTCCCCCACCATAATCCGACATACATTAAGCATGATTGAAACCCATATATTGCAGCGGCGAATCCACCAGAACGGCGCCGCGCATGCAGTCAGGATCTGGGGGGCAATTGGGCGACAGCCAAGCGAATGCCCATTGGAGGCGCGGACCGGCAAGCCGATCCGAAGGGCCGAGCGCCGGACACTCCAGAGCCCAGGTCTCGAAACTTGAACCGATTATCGCTTCACTGTTACAGAAGATCTGCGACGGCTCCTGATGGGAAAATGGACGTCGCTCAATGTGCGCATCGTCCGGCATGCAATATTTCGCGTTGCCTACTCTCTGCGGGAGTCGGCCTCGAAACGCGGCGCGGCGGCAGAGACGCTAGACGAGGCATCGCGGGCGAGGGGCGACCGCCAGTCGGCGCGCCGGGGTCGGTGGAAAGGGCAGTGGCGTGGAAAAGTTTGCAATCGACCCTCTCGACTTCGGACAGGAGGCCGGGCCGCTCTACAGGCAGTTGGCCGATCAGGTCGCCGAGATGATCGACTTGGGGGCCCTCGCGCCCGGCGACCGGCTGCCGCCCCAGCGCGACATCGCGCGCGACGCGGGCGTCAACATGACCACCGTTACGCGCGCCTTCGCGCTGCTGCAGCGGCAGGGCCTCGTCGAGAGCCGCCCCGGACGCGGCTCCGTGGTCAGCGCGCACGGGGCCCGTAGCGCCTTCGGCGCGCCGCCCGAGAGCGACGAGGGCTTCGTCGACCTCTCGGTCACGCGACCGGCGACCGACGCGTGGCTGCGCGCCACGGCGGCGCTGCTGCCGGACTTGCCGCGCGACCCGCGCTTCGCCGACATTGGCGAGTTCCACCCGCCGCAGGGCCCCGTCTGGGCGCGGACCGCGCTCGCCGGCTGGCTCGCCCCAGTCCTCGGCGGCGCCGACCCGGACGGCCTGATCCTCACGGGCGGCGCCCAGCACGGGCTCGCCTGCGCGCTCGCCGCGATCGCACGGCCGGGCGATGTCGTGCTCGCAGAGGCCGTCGGCTATCACGGGCTGTCAGGCCTCTGCGCCGCGCAGAGCCTGACGCTGGCCTCCGTGGCGCAGGACGAGGGCGGCATGCGGCCCGACGCGCTCGACGCCGCCTGCCGCGCGCACCGCCCGCGCGCCGTGTTCCTCACCCCCTGCCTTCAGAACCCGACCACCGTCACTCTGAGCGCCGCGCGCCGCGCCGACCTCGCGGCGATCGCCCGGCGTCACGGGACGCTCATCGTTGAGGACGACGTCTATCGCCCGCTCGCGCCCGACGCGCCGCCGCCGATCGCGGCCGCGCATCGCGATGCGACGATCTATATCGTCAGCCTGTCGAAATGCGCGTCCCCGGGCGCGCGCTTCGGGGTTGTGGCGGCGCCGCCCTCGCTCGCAGGCCGCATCGCCGCGATGCTGCGGGTCGATTGCTGGAGCGCGCCGGCGCTGACGGCACTGATCGCGACGCGCCTGATCGAGGACGGTCGGCTCGACGCGATCATCGCCGAACAGCGCGAGGAGCTGGAGCGCCGGCGCGCGGCGCTCGCGCGGGCGTTCGGCCCGGACGCGCTGGACAGCGCCCCCGGCGCGCCGCACGCTTGGCTCAGATTGTCGGCGCCCTGGCGCGGCGAGGCCTTCGTGCGGGCGGCCCGGCAGGCCGGCGTCGGGCTTCTGCCGGGGGCCGTGTTCTCGGCAAGCGCGGACGGGCCTCTGCCGGAGGCGGCGCGCATCAGTCTTTCGGGCGCAGGCTCGGTCGCGCGCGTGGAGCGGGCGGCGGGCGTTCTGCGCCGGCTGTTCGACACCGCCCCCGAACTCGCGGACGTCGCGCTCTGAGGGGCGTCGCTGCGAAGCCGCCGGGGCGCCTCTTCCGCTCCCCGCGCCGCGAAGGTAAACCGCGACGCGAGACCGCACGCCGGGGGCCCGCCATGAAACTCCACTTCATCTCCGGCCTGCCTCGCTCGGGTTCGACCCTGCTCGCCGGTCTGTTGCGTCAGAATCCGCAGTTCCACGCGGCCATGACCGGGCCGGTGCTGCCAATGGTTCAGGCGCTGCTCAACACCTTCACGGCGGCCAACGAGACGGCGGTGTTTCTCGACGAGGAGCGCCGGCGGGCCATCCTGCGCGCGACGGTCGACGCCCATTACGCCCCGCAGGCCGACCGCGACGTGGTGTTCGACACCAACCGCGGCTGGTGCGCGCGGCTGCCGCTGCTGCGCGCCCTCTATCCGGAGTGCCGCGTGATCTGCTGCGTGCGCGACGTCGCCTGGATCATGGACAGCTTCGAGCGGCTCGTGCGGAAGAACGCCTTCGAGCCCTCGCGTCTCTTCGGCACCCCCGAGGAACGGGCGACGGTCTACAGCCGCACCGAGGCGCTGGCGCATCGCGACCGGGTGGTGGGCTTTGCGTGGTCGGCGCTGAAGGAGGCCTATTACGGCGAACATTCCGACGCGCTGCTGCTGGTGGAGTACGACCTGCTGACGCAGAAGCCCGAGGCTTGCCTGAAGCTGATCTACGAATGGCTCGGCGAGCCCTGGTTCGCGCACGACTTCGACAATGTCGAGTATGACGAGCCGGAGTTCGACCGCCAGCTCGGCGCGCCCGGCCTGCACGCCGTCAAGCGCAAGGTCCGTTTCGAGCCGCGCCAGACGGTGCTGCCGCCCGATCTCGCGCAGAAATTCGCGCCGCTGGCCTTCTGGCGCGATCAGGCCGGCTCCTCCGCCTACCGGATCACGGCGCCGGCGCGCTGACGGCCAACAGGACGGGCGGTTCGAGCGCTGCGGTCAGCAGGGCGAGTTCGGCGGTGCCGGTTCGCCTGACGGCGGGCCCGACGCCCGAGAGCACGTCGAGCAGCACCGCAGGCAGCCGCGGCGCGATTTCGCCGAAGCCCAGCAGGCCGAGATCGGCGGCGAGCGCGGTCGGGTCGGTGGCGAGATAGCAATCCGGGGCCACGGCGGCAGGGCCGAACGCCGGGTCGATCCGCAGCGCCACGGCCCGAGAGACGGTCGGCTCGGCGAGCGCGGCGTTGATCGGCGCGCCTAGAAACTCGCCGCACATGGCGTCGAGCGGACGGCCCGGCGTGAGCGGCACCATGAAGAACCGACCGCCCCCGGGGTTGCCTTCGCTGTCGAGCGCGACGCTGAGCGTGCGCCCTGCCTCCGTCGCCGAGCCGGCGAAGCGCAGCGGGCCGCCGACCAGCCCCTCCTCGTACTCCGCTGCGATGCGGCGTCCGCGCGCCGCGCCGAGCGTCAGGCCGCCGCGGATCAGCTTGCCCTCGTGACGCGGCGACATGGCCCAGGAATAGACGGCGAAGGTTCCCAGCCCTGCGGCGGGAGCGGCGCCCGCGGCGCGCGGCCCGCCGAAGCGCGCCGCCCGGACCTCGAGATCGGCCCGGTCGGCCGACAGATGCGCGCAGAGCGCCTCGGCGAAGGCGTCTTGCGTGGAGGCCGCGATCCACGCGGCGGACCGGTCGAAGCCGATCACCTTGACCCAGTCGTCATAGACCGTGGCGCTGCAGGGCATGGCGACCCCTTGCAGCCATTTGTGGCAGCGCTCGACGTCGAAGGCGGTCGCGGGGTTCACGGCGCGGAACCGCTCGCAGAGTTCCTTGCGGGTGGCGCATCCCTGGGCTGCGGCGGTGAGGCGAAGCTTGGCGGCGAAAGGCGTCGTCACAGCCGAGAATCCGAAAAGATGGCCCAAATCCGAGTTTCCACCTCCCAGTTTCCAGCGCCGCGCTGGAATTTCCAATA
>NZ_DAIQNN010000167.1:0-4076 GCF_036788415.1 Rubrimonas sp.
AGAAGGCTGGCGCCATCGCGTTCTGGTTCGCGGTGGTTTCGGCGGCGGGCGGGCTCGTCACGGCGCCGCTCGGCTGGGCGGCGCCCGACGCGCCGACGCTCGCGCTGCTGGTGGGCGCCGGGGTCGCCGGGGGCGTCGCGCATATCCTGATGACGCTGTCCTTCCGCCATGCCGAGGCGGCGGCGCTTGCCCCGTTCGAGTATCTGTCGGTGCTTTGGGCGGTCCTGATGGGCCTCGTGCTGTTCGCCGAGATCCCCGGCTGGTCCTTCCTGCTCGCCGCGCCGATGATCCTCGGCGGCGCCGTCGTCGCCACGCCACGCGCCGCGGGGCGCGCATGAGCGTCCACGCCAACTGGTCGCTGCGCGAGGATGTCCGCGCCTACTGGGAGAAGCGCGCCGAAACCTTCGACCGCTCGCCCGGCCATGGGGCCGACGATCCGGTCGAGGTCGCGCTCTGGGCGCGGCTCTTGCGCGATCTCGGCCTCACGCCCGGCGCACGCGTGCTCGAGCCCGCCTGCGGCACGGGGGCCTTCACGGCGGCTCTCCTTGCGGCGGGGGCTACGGTCGAAGGGATCGACTTCGCCGAGGCCATGCTCGCCCGCGCTCGCGCCCGGCATGGGCCCCGCGCCACCTTCCGGCTCGCCGCCGCCGAGACGCCGATGGTCCCGGCGGGAGCCTTCGATGTCGTCGCGACGCGTCACCTCGTCTGGACGCTCACCGATCCGCCCCGCGCCTTCGCCGCCTGGGCCGAGGCGCTGAGGCCGGGCGGATTGCTGATCATCGTGGACGGCGACTGGCGACGCGAAACGGCGCTCTCACGCCTCGCCGCCCGCCTCGGCCGCGCTTGGGACGCCGCCGCCGGCCGCGCACCGCTGTGGGACGCGACGGCGCATGCGTCGATCATGGATCGGCTGCCGTTTCGCGACGGCCTGCGGCCGGAGCGGCTTGCGCCGCTGCTCGCGGAGGCAGGCTTCGGATCGCCGCGCTTCGCCTCGCTCGTCCGAGTGCGTCGGCGGCAACTGGCGCAGGCAAGCTGGCGCGACCGGCTGGCGCTTCTGGAGAGCGCCGCCCGGCCCTTCGCGATGGTGGCGTCGCGGCACTAGCCGTTTCTCGGGCGTCCGGCGCCGTCAGGGCGCGACCTCCATGTCGCCGCCCAGCCGCTCGCGGTCGAAGTCTGTGACAAGCACGTCCAAGACGACGCTCCAGGGCCCCGGCAAGGGCAGCTGGGCTTCTGCGCGCCACACGCCGTCCTCGCCCCGGACGGCGTCGACGCGGACGGGTTCGAGCGCGCCGTCGGCCGGCGCGAAGGCGACGGTCAGCGTCAGCGGGGTCATCGCCTGGAAATTCGCGTCAAGCACGGTTGCGGTCACGGCGTTGGGTCCGACGCGCCCAGGCGTCACGGCCAGGTCCGCCATGGCGAGCCGGCCGTGGAGGTGCATGGTGATCGTTCCCGGCGCGTCGTCCAGCGCGCGCGGCGGCGGCGTCAGGCGGAACGCCGCCGCGCAGCCGAGAACCGCGAGCCCCAGTCCGATTTCGGCGAGGATGCTGCGCCGCAGTCGCGCCGGCGCGACGGGCGCAGCCGTCAGGCGCGGCGTCAGCGCGAAGCGGTTCAGCGCGGCGAGGCCCAGCATCCCGGCGACCAGCGTCAGTTTCAGCGTCAGCAGCCGGCCGTAGTCAGTCGACACAAGGTCCGCGGGCGCGCGCAGTTGCGTCCACGCCAGGAAAGCGCCGGAGAGCGTTAGCGCCGCCAGCATCGGCGTCGCCCTCGCAGCGAAGCGACGGACGACCGGAGCCGCGCCCGCCCGGTCGCGCGCCAGCGCGGCGGCGAGCGGCGCCAGCGCGCCCAGCCAGACCATGAGCGCCGCCGCATGGATCGCGACCATCGGCCCGGTCAACCAGCGCGGCGGGGCGCTCGCGGCGTGACCCGACGCGGCGAAGCCGAGCGCGCAGAGGCCGAGCGCAGCGAAGCAGGGCGCGGCGCGCGCGACGAGCAGCCCAGCCGCCGCCAGCGCCGCCGCGAGCGTCCAGAGCAGCGCGGAAAAGCTCGCAGGCGCACGCGCCGCCTCGGTCCATAAGGCGGCGCCGGCCAGATCGGCCAGCGGCGCGTCGAGCCGGTCGAGCCCCTCGGCCCCCGCCAGCAGGATCGCGGCCGGCGCGACGACGAGCGCGCCGCCGAGCGCCAGCCGCCGTGCAAAGGCGACGGGCGGCGCTATGAGCGCGGTGAAGACGGCGCCGCCCACGCTGAGCGCGAGACCCGTGAACAGGACGACGCGGGCCACCGCCGCAAGGAGCGCGTCCTGCGCCCCGGCGCCGTCAGCCGCGCCCGTCTCGCTGGGCGCGCCGATCGAGAACGCATGCGTCCCGCCGACCGGGTGGCCGTCCGTCGAGGTCACGCGCCAGCTCAGCAGATGCGTGCCGCGCCCCGCGTCGACGGGCGGGGTCACGCGGACAGTTTCGCCCTGCACGGCGACGGGCGGCGCGCTGACCCGCCCGTCGGGCGTGACCCACCGAAACGTCAGCGCCGAGACCGGTTCGTTGAACTGCAGGCGCAACTCGGCGGGCGCCGTCGCCAGCACGGTCCCGGCGGCAGGCGTCGCCGCGCGCAATTGCGCGTGGGCCAGCGCCGCAGGCGCGACCCCCAGCACGAACGCCAGCAAGAGAACTACGCGCAGCATCGAGGTCGCCCCCCCCCTGCGAGGTCACGTCATCCGTGCGCCGCCGCCGACCCGGGGCCGGCGGCGGCGCGGAGTTCAGTGGCTGTGGGCCGCAGGCAGAAGGAGGATGCCCGGCGCAGGATAGGCGAGATCGTCCGCCTTCTGGCCGGCTGCGGGTATCTCGATCCAGCGCTCGGCCTTGGTCGCGCACTCCTGCACGGTCGGGAAGTAGAGGGTCTCGCCCACCGGCAGCGCGTCCGTCAGGCGACCGCGGAAAATGAACTCGTCATAGTGCGCGTCGAGCAACTCGCCGGTCCAGACGATCTCGAGCACGCCTTCGGTCACTTCCGACCCCCAGAGCGTGTAGGGTCGCGCATAGGGGCCTGTCATCGTCTCGAGCGTCCAGCCGGCCTTGGGCTGCGGCTTCACCGCAATCATCCCTTCGGGAATGCGGACGCGCACCTTCAACGTGGCCTCGCCGTCGCAGCCATGGGGCACGCGCAGGACCGCCTTGTAGGTGGTGTTCACCGCCGCCTCGGACACCTCGAAGGTGGCGTGGGCGTGCGCGGCGCCGGCCAGCGCGCAGAGCGCCGCGGCGGAAAGAAATGCTCTCATGATGGTCTCCATGGTCGGACGGCGCGGCGCAGCCTGCGCTTCGCGGCCTGTCCGTGATTGCGTCGGGGAAAGGTTCGGCGGCTCACGCGCCGCGCGGCGGACCCCTGGGACGTGCGGCCGCCCGAACGCGTCCTCGCGGCAATCCCGGTTTCGAGCGCGGCGCTTGCGCGTCTGCGCGGCGCCGCGGCGAACCGAGCCCCTCGCGCGTCGGCGCTTCCATTGCTTCGGCGAGCTGGCAGGCGAGGCAAGGCGTTTCGGTCGCTGTCGCGCCGCCTCCTTGTTCGCCGCCTTCGCCGCAGATGTCGGCAGGACCGCCATCCGGCGCCAGAAGCGTCTGGTCCGTTGGATGGGCGGCATGCGCCCAGCCCGAAAGCGGCAGCGCCGCGCCGAGCAGCGTGACGACGATCCAGCCGAACAGGCGCCTGCGGAGATGCTCCATATGCTGATGTTAACGCATGTCCGCCGACGGCAAACGGTGATTTCGCCGCCGCCGCTCACATCATCGCCACCGAGCCCGGTTCTCTGCACGTCTCCAGTCGTGGCCGGTGGCCGTTGCGACGCTCAGACGGTCTGGAGCACCCCGTGGTCGTCGCAGTGGTCGCCGTGCGGGTGATGCAAATGGCCATCGACGAGATAGCAGGTGTGATTGCCATGCGGGACGGTCGGGTGGCCGCAGTCTGGCCCGTGCACGTGGTCGGCCGCGTGGCCGCCACAGGCGTGGGCGGGCGTGCAGGCGTTGGGGTTCGCCGCGCTGACGGCGATCGCGTGCTCGTCGACATGGTCGCCATGGGGGTGATGCAGGTGGCCA
>NZ_DAIQNN010000168.1:0-4014 GCF_036788415.1 Rubrimonas sp.
CTAGGTTTCATCTACGTAATCGGACTCTGGATTTACCATGTCTTTGGGGCATCCAAGCACAAGCGCGCCTGAGTTTCATTGCTGGTCGCCCTGCATCAAAACGCCGACCAGTTTTCACGCAGCTGCTATCGCGGCTCCCGGGATGAGCCGCGAGATGCGGGCGGCAGCCGCAGGCGTGCTCGAGACGTCGGCGTTTGGCGCGCTTGCCGGCTCTACCGCCGACACCGTCTCGAACGCCACCACGGCGTCCGCGAAGCGACCGCGTTCGGCGGCGGGCGCCGCCTCGCGGACGAAGCTGCGCACAAGCGCAAAGAGCGCCAGCAGCCCGAAGCTGGAGCCAAGCGTGGCGAAGAGGCCTCCGGGACCCATCGCGGAAATCGCCCAGCTGGCGACGACCGGTCCGGCCACCGCGCCGGCGGATGCGATCAGCAAAAGCCCGGCCGCAGTCTCGACCACGGCGTCGGCTGGCGCGAAGTCGTTGGCGTTGGCGGCGCTGAGCGCGCCGATGGGGATAAAGGCGGCCCCTAGAACGGCGAGCGCGACCACGAGATCGCCGGCGTCGGCCACGCTCCCCAGCGCCAGCGCGACACAGACCAAGGCGGCCGAGGCGGCGGTAGCGGCGATCACGAGACGGCGGTCCATGCGGTCGCTCAGAAAGCCGATGGGCCACTGGACCAACGCCGCGGCCAGGACGGGAGCGGTCATCAGAAGCGGCGTCAGGCTCGCGTCGCCGATAACGCCGAGCACATAGGACGGGCCGAGAGACCAGAACGCGCCTGCGGACATGCCGGCGATCGCGCAACCGACGACGCCCACCGGCGAAGCGCGCCACAGCTTCAGCAGTCGCACGCGCGCCGCCGGGCTCGGTTGCGGCGCCTCGCAGCGCGACAGAGCGACCGGCAGCGCCGCCAGCGACACGAGGATGGAGCCGATCGAGAAAAGCACGAAGCGGTCCGGCTCTCCCGCCGCCACGAACACGTGGCCGATCGAGCCGGCGAGATGGCTGGTCACAGCATAGGCGCAGAACACCGCGCCGCGGGTCCGGTTGTCGGCGCGCGCGTTCAGCCAGCTCTCGATCACCATGAAGATGGTCGCGAAGCATGCGCCTCCGAGCGCGCGCCGCGCCCACCAGACGGCAGGGTCGACGACGATCGCGTGCGCCAGAAAGAGACACGAGACCAGACCAACGAGCGCGGCGAACGCCCTGATGTGGCCAACGCGGGCGATGATGCGCCCGCCCCAGAGGCAGCCGCCAATGAAGCCCAGCGACTGCGCCGAGCCGAGCAATCCGATCGCCATGGAGCCGAAGCCCTCATGTTCGGCGCGCAGCGGCAGCAGCATGTTGAGCACACCGCAGCCGGCGATGAGCAGGGCGACGCTGACGAGCAGCGGCCCCACCGACACGAATGAACGCATCATGCTTCGATGTCTCTCGGAACAGGTTTCTGGCTGTGGGACGGGCGGCCGGACCCGAGTTAGGGCGCCAACGCGACATGCTCTGCGCTCAACTGGTGAGCGTTTGGTTAACGCCCCCGATGATCACAAATTCTCTGGCTGAAGCATGGTCGACCAAAGTCAAGCGGCTTCGGCATGTACTGGTTGTGACCTGAACCCGCTTGACGCCGCCTGCAGCTCTCGACACGGACCTTCCGCTCTAGCAGGGAGCAAGCTCCCGGAAGTAGCCGATCGCGGGGCGGGCATATAAGGATAACTTGCCGGTCGACGGAATGAGCGTCGGGTCCCGCCAGGTGGCGTCGGCGGCTGTCGAACTCGCTCTTTGAGCGCGACTCTGTCCGGAGGGCTCGGGGTCTCGGCGCGGCGACCTTGGTTCGCGTAGCCGGGACGCCAAGTAATGGTTCTCCGGCGCAGGAAGCCGGACGAAGCGGCCATGTGGTGCGTAACCGCGCCGTCGCCTTCAATGTGAACAAGCTCCGAAGCGTGACCCCGTCGGGTCGTTTGGCATCAACGACTTTCGGCGCCGATCGGCATCCGGACCCTTCGCTGATCCACAGGAAAGTCCGGTCGAGCGAAACGAAAGGGGTTTCCTGCGCGTTACACAGACCTTGAGCCGGGGAAGCATCCCGGCGCAGGGGAACGCGGGCGCGCCTCACTTTGTCGCTCGCGGGCGCCGCAAGCGACAGGAGTTCGGGATGTCTCGCGCAAATCTTCATGCGACATCGGCGCTGGGGCTCTGCCTCGGTCTGCTGCCGCTGAGCGGCGCCGCGCAATCCGCGTCCGGAGATGCTCAGGACGCCGACATGTTCGTGTCGCTCGTCCGGGCCTGCGTGGCCGCGCCGAGCGTCGAGAACTGCGAGCCGGTCCGCGCCGTGGTCGCCGAATGCGCAAATGACCTCGACTATGCACGTTGCGAGCTTCTGTTCGAGGACGGCGGCGCGATCTTCGACGATCCTGCGCGTCTCGAACGCGCCCAGGCGGCGCTTTCCCTGACCGCCGAGGCGATAGCGTCGATGGACTTCGCCGAGTTTGAGGGCGAACTTGCGGAGGTCGCGCGCGCCGACGCCGAGCGCGCGATGATCCGCGGCGACGGAAATCTGCTGACCCACTCGACGCCGCCGCTGATCGTCAGCGACGCGCCGCCGCCGGACGACGACGACGCGAGCCTGGCCGCAGACGACGCGGCCGCCGCCGGGACCGCCGCCGCCGAGGACGCCGACACGCTTGCCGATCCTGTGCCCGGCGATGCGGCGCCCGAGCCGCGACCTGAGCGGTTGACGGGAGAGAATGCGGCTCCGGCTCCGGCTCCGTCGGAAGAGGTCGGGACGGAGGCGGTCACGGCGCCCGCGGAACGGCCCCTGACCGACGACGAGGCGCAGAGCGTCGGGGAAGCCGCAGCCGGGCCTGACCAGGCCGTCGAGCCGGAGGTTGAGCGTGTCGAGGCTGAGGCGCCCGACGCCGAGGGGCGGCAGCGCGAGGCCGACGCGCGTGCGCTCGAGGAGGAGCGCGCCCGCCTGCGCGCCATGGCCGAGGACATGGCCGCGGAGGCCCCCGCGCTGGTCGTCGAGGAGGTCGCCGAGGAGACTGTCGTCGCGGAGCCGGACGCGCCGCGCGAACTGGACGAGAGGCAGCGAAGCGCGCTGGAGAGGCTGCTGCAGCAGCCCGAGATCGCCGCAGCGATCGCGACGCTCGGCGGCGTGGGCGTGCTGGCGGGCCGGCAGGGGGCGCAGGACGGGGCGGCCGACAGTCCCGTCGCGGCGCAGGCGGCCCCACGCCGCGACGATGCCGAAGATGACGCGATCGGCGCGGCGGAGGCCGAGGAGGTCATCGAAGACACGTTCACCGCGGCGGAAGTCCGCGGCAGTCGGGACGATTTCGACTCCCGTCTCGCGCTCGACTTCGACGCCGACCAACCTCGCGACGACGGACGCCGCCGCAACCTTGAACGCGCCGGCCTCGCCGCACTGGGCGCGCTCGCGGTCGGCATGATCGTCGACCGCAACCGCGTGGTCGCACGCTCCGACGAGCGGGTCGTGGTGCAGGACGACGCCGGCCAATATGCTGTCTGGCGCGACGACGACGCGATCCTGCGCCAGGAGGGATCGCAGCGGCGCGTCGAGCGCTTCTCCGACGGCTCCTCGCTCACGCGGTGGCGGCGGGACGACGACACTCAGATCATCACGATCCGCGACGCGACCGGGCGCGTCCTCCGCCGCGAACGGGTTCTGGCTGACGGCACGTCGATCTTCCTTGTCGACGACATGCGCGAGGTCGAGCCGATCGACGTTGCGGAACTGCCGCCCTTGCGCATCCGCGAACTGCGCATCTCCCAGCGCACCGACCCCGAGCTTGCGCTCGCGCTTCTGACGGAAGCCGAGGCCGACGCGCGCGCAGTGGACCGCGCCTTCAGCCTGCAGCAGGTGCGACAGATCCGCGAGGTGCGCGAACTCGCGCCCTTGCTCAGCCCCGATCCCATCACCTTCGAGACCAACCGCGCCCGCGTTCGCCCGGAGGAGGCGCCGAAACTGGCGCAGGTTGGTCGGCTGATGGAGCGGCTGA
>NZ_DAIQNN010000169.1:0-3942 GCF_036788415.1 Rubrimonas sp.
GAAGCCAGGCGCCAACGCCGCGAAAGCGGCTTCGTTCTTCGGGAGCTTGGGAAGGAAGCGTCTGGCCCGATGGTGTCCCGGTACTCCGCGAAGAACAGCAAACAGCGAGGTAGCGAGCCAATGGATACCACGAGCGGCGACGTGGAGGTTCTCGCAGGCCAACTGGTTGCACAGGGCATGATTTTGCAGATCCTGATGGGGCATATCGCGCTCATATCCCCGGATCATGGCGCAAGCATACGCGATACGCTCAGACAGGGTGTCGCGACGATGCAAGCAAATCGCAACATGTCGTCGCCCGAGAAGTTTGGCGCGGTCAGAACGCTCAAGGATGCGATTGACACCCTGGAAAAGCTTCAGGCAGGCGAGTGAATCGCTTTCCGCCGATAACGCGGCGTATGGCTCCCGAGTGCGGATATGCGCAGTCCAAGACCCATTCTGCCCTACGGCCATTCAATGGCTTGTGGCGTTAGTCGGGGTTCCGCGCCGATGCACACTTTACGGGTCTTCATCGCCACTGTCGGAACGGCCCCGGCCATGTTAGATCATGACCTCTGAACAGGTCCTGGAGCCAGCCCGTGCCCGAACCCCTGCGTGTTCCTCTCTCCGAGCTCAAGGTGAACCCTGGCGGCTTTCTGGAGAGCGCCCGTCAGCGAAGGGTGCTGCTCACCCGGCGCGGCAAGGTGGTTGGCGAACTGGTGCCGATCGACGAGCCCGACGCGGCCCCCATCCGACCGCTGCTCGGCTGCGCGCGCGAGATGCTGGCGCTGGCGGAAGGGACCGACCTGACCGAGCCGGTGGACGCGGAGTGGGACGCCGCGCGGTGAGCGCGGTGCTGCTCGACACCTGCGCCGTTCTCTGGCTCGCGGCGGGCGTCGCTCCATCGACGACAGCGGCCGAGGCCATCGAAGTGGCCCGGCGCGACGACGCCGTGCTGGTGTCGGCGATGTCGGCCTGGGAGATCGCCCAGAAGCACCGCCGCCGCCCCGCCGACCTCGGGCTCGCAGTCGCGCCAGCCGTGTTCTGGCGGTGCTTCACCAACCAGCCAGGCGTGCGGACGGCGCAGCTGTCGGCGGACATCCTGATGGCGTCGGTCGCGATCGAAGGTCTCGAGACGAAGGACCCGGTGGACCGCATGCTCGTCGCGACGGCCGAGGCGTTCGGCGCGCGTCTGGTCACAGGCGACACCCGCATCCTTGCGCATCTCCGCACCGCCTTGCCCTACGGACCATCCGCGCCGCGTCGCGAGGAGGTCTCCAGATACGCCGCCGCGCCAGGCGCCGGCCGCCGTCGGTTCGCAGATCCGGTTCGCAAATGGGGGAAAAATGCCGATAGTTCGCAGCCAACCCGCTGATATCGTTGAGTATCCTCTTATTGTGGATCTGGGGGTCCCCCGTTCGAGCCGGGGCGTCGGCACCACCCCAACCCTCTGCGTTCAGGCGGCTTTTCGGCGCGGTGCGCGCTTGCGCAGGCGGGCGTTGAGACTCGGTTTCGGCCGCCGTTGAGACTCTGGGCGCTTGGTTCGTTCTCGGCGGCGCCCGCATGGTCGTCGCGGACGGGTTGTTCTGGCCGTGGCGGCTCGCGTCGTCTGCTTCGCTTACCTCGCCGAACGGGCGAGGCTCTGATCTGATATCCCGCCGCCGATCCTGATGCTGCGCGCGCTCGTGACAACGGAAAGCGAGGGATGCGACCGTCGGACGGACTTGACCGGGTCGCCGAAGGAAGCGCCGATGCCCCCTCACCGAACCGTCGCGCCACCATCCGCCGCGGCGTTCGTCCTCGTCTGCCTCGCAAGCGGTGCGGCGGCCGATCTCGACGGTTGTGCGACCGCGCCAGCGCGGCATGCGCCGGCGCCGGAACGGACCATTCGGATCGACACGCCGGAGGGCGTCATCGCCGGCACCCTCGCCGCGCCCGCCAACGCCGCGCCTGTGGCTCTGGCGCTCCTCCTGCACGGCTTCACCGGGGCGCGCGATGAGATCCCGGTGGAGGGCCGTGAGGGGATGTTCGCGCGCGCTGCGCGCGCTTTCGCCGAGCGGGGCGTCGCATCGCTGCGGATCGACTTCCGGGGTTCGGGGGAGAGCGCCGGGCGCTGGGCCGACACGACCTTCACCGGACAAGCGCGCGACGCGCTCCGTGCGGGCGCCGCGCTGACTGAGAACGCCGAAGCGCCGCTGGTGGCGCTCGGGTACAGCCAAGGCGGGCTGGTGGCGCTGCGCGCCGCCGCGATGGACGACGTCTTCGAGCGCATCGCGCTGTGGAATCCGGTGCTCGACCCCCGCGCCACCTACGGCCTCATCCTCGGCGTCGAAACGCTCGCGCTTGGCGCCGTGCGCCACGAAGCCGGCGCGCGCGACGACCTCGTCGGCGCCAGCGGTCTGAAGCCGGCGTTCTTCGCCGACATCGCGTCCGCCGACCCGCTCGCCGACGCCGCCCGAACGGATGCGCCCGTGCTCGTTGTGACGGGTCGCCGCGACCACCTCGTCCGCGATGGGGCCGCGTTCGCCGACCGCATCGCCGCGGGCCGGGTGGCGGAGACGCAGATCGTCGATCTCGAGGCGGGGCACGATCTGGGCGCGGCGTCGGACGCGGCGCTGCTCGACGAGGTGATCGCCTGCACCGCGGCGTTCCTGCTGGGCGTCCGCTGACGCGACAACGGACCTGAGCCCACGGGAGAGCCTGGCGCGCATGTCGCGCGTCCGCTGACAAGCGACATGTCGATCTTGGAGCCGGAGCCGCGGGCACCGGCTCATCTGCGCGGCCGGACCGCGCGGGTCGCCGCCGCCGCGATGTCTTCCGGCGACGCAGGATTGCACGCAGGAGCCCAGATATGTGATCTCCCGTCATGGATCGTCCGGCCGCGCCGCTGTCGGCGCGACCGCGAGATGAAGAATGGGAGCGAGCACGCCATGCCTCATCCAGCTCTCAGAGCCGGCGCCGTCGCGGTTGTGACCGGCGGCGGGGCGGGCATCGGCTTGGCCGCGGCCCAGGCCCTCGCCGCGCTCGGCCTGCGCGTCTGCATCGTCGACGTTGACGCCGCGAAGCTGGCGGCCGCGGCCCCCGCCGTCTCGCCAAGGTCCGAGGACGTGATGACGTTCTGCGCCGACGTCGGCCGCGTGGATGAGCTGCAGGCGCTGCAGGAGGCGGTCGAGCGCCGCTTAGGCCCGGTAGACGTGCTGATGAACAACGCGGGCGTGCAGCCCGGCAGCGCGCTGTTCGGCCCGCTGGAGAACTGGACGCGGGTCATCGAGACCAACCTCTGGGGGGTCGTCCACGGCTGCCGCGTGTTCGCGCCGGGCATGATCGAGCGCGGGACGCCCGGCCTGATCATCAACACCGGCTCGAAGCAGGGGATCACGACGCCCCCGGGCGATCCCGCCTACAACGTCGCCAAGAGCGGCGTGAAGGCGTTCACCGAGGCGCTGCAGCACGAGTTGCGCACGACGCCGAACTGCGCGATCTCGGCGCACCTTTTGATCCCCGGCTTCGTCTTCACCGGACTGACGGCGCGGGGCCGCGCCGAGAAGCCCGAGGCGGCGTGGACGCCGGAGCAGACCGTGGAGTTCATGATGGCGCGGCTGGCGGCGGGGGACTTCTACATCCTTTGCCCCGACAACGACGTGCCGCGTGCGCTCGACGAGAGGCGCATCGCCTGGGCCGCGGGCGACATCATCGAGAACCGCCCGCCGCTGTCGCGCTGGCATCCGGACTTCGCCGAGGCCTTCGCCGCATTCTGCAGCAAGGGCTAGGCTTGCCGCCCATCGTCGGCGGGCCGCGCCGCACCGGGAGCGCGTGACGGCTACGCCACCGTGACGCGGGATGCCGATCGCAGAGAAGCGGCCGGTGTCGAGCTCTCTTCGCCGCACTCAGGCGTCCTTCGGCTCCGCGCGCCGGCGGGGATGAGGCGTGCGCCCCGGCCGGACCGGCTCCGCCGCCGCGTTC
>NZ_DAIQNN010000170.1:0-3917 GCF_036788415.1 Rubrimonas sp.
CGTCGAGGTGGCGCTGGATGCGGCGGGTCTCGCGCTCGGCGAGCTCCAGCTCCGCAAGGGCGGCGAGGAAGCGGGCGGCGGGCCAGCCCTCCTGGTCGGCCTGCGCGGCGAAGGCCTGCCAGCGCTTGCCGAAGCTCGGCAGGCGCAGCGTCGTCAGCATGGTCGGCAGCGTGTGGACGTCGATCTCGCGGGCGGTCATGCGCCCACCCCCATCAGGAGGTCGAAGCTCGCGAGCTCGGTGAGCGCAACGGGCACGTCGGTTGGCAGCTCGCGGCCGCGGGGCTCGAGCCGGCGACGGAGATCGCGCGCGTCGGGCCCGCGGCCGGCGGCGAGATCCTCCGCGATCAGCGCCGCGAGCTCGGCCTCGCAGGCCTCGTCATGGGCGAGCGCGAGGAGCGCGACCATGCGCCGGCAGGCCTCCTTCTCGGGCAGGGTCTCCGAGAGACGCGTCCAAGCCTCGGCATACTCGGTGCGCGGGAAGAGGCTGTCGCGGTAGACCGAACGCGCCAGCGCCTGCGGCTTGCGCCGCAGCGCATGGATCATGTGGCGGTAATCGACCTGGTGGACGCGCTTGCCGTCGTCGCGCCCGCGCCGGCGGGGGTGAGCGACGACCTTCGTGGCTCCGAGCCAGGCCTCGATCCGGTCGTCGTAGACATGGACGCGCAGGCGATGGCCGATCAGGCGGGCCGGCGCGCTGTAGAAGACGCTGTGCACGAGGAAGCCGCCGGTGCGCGTCACGCGCGCGACGATCTCGGTGAAGTCGGTCGCGCGCCGCGCGGGAAGCGGGCGCAGCGCCGCCATCTCGACGCGGACCGCCGCCTCGCGCCGCCGGTTCCGGCGCACGACGAGCTGGTCGACGAAGGTCCGATAGTCGCCAAGCGTGGCGAAGTCGCCATCGCCGCGCAGGATCAGGGCTTGGTCGAGGGCGGTCTTCAGGTGGCGGTGGTGGGACTCGACCGCGCCGTTCTCGTGCGCCTCGCCCGGATTGCACCGGCTCGCGACCAGCCCGTAGTGGGCGCTGAACGCCTCGTAGCGCCTGGTGACGTCCCCTGGCGGCCTCCTCGTCGAGGTTGCGATAGGCGGCCGAGAGGCTGTCGGTGCGATGCTCGCCCGGGACGCCGCCGAGGGACCAGAGCGCGTTCTGGAGGTTCTCGGCGAGCGCCGTGAAACTCTCGCCCCTCGGGCGGTGCGCGGCACCGCCCGATCCGAGCAGGGAGAGGGCACGACGCCGGCGGACTCCCAGCCGCTGTAGTCCAGGACGAAGTGGTGGAGCCGGTGCGGGAAGGGCTTGCCCGCGAGGGTCACGCCGAGTTCGCTTGCGTCGGTGAAGTCCGAGAGCGCCATGCGCCCCGGCTCGGCGTTTTGGCGGAAGATCACGTCCCTCGGCGGGCCGTGGAGGGCCCGCCAGTCGCGGACGCGGCGCTCGAGGGTGCGCCGGACGCGGTCGTCGGGAAAGGTGTCCGGGTCCGTCATCTGCAGATGACGCAGCAGCGTCACCGCCTGCACGGAAGCGTCGCGCTCGAGGATTGGCAGCAGCACCGTCTCCCATACCTCGGCAAGCGGGTCGGGGACGGTGCGGCCGCGCTCGACCCGGCGCTGCGAGGGCGCGCGCGGGTCGGCCTCGATGCGCCGGGCGGTGCGCTCGCTGAAGCCGGCGCGGGCGGCGGCGACGCGCCGGCTGTGATGGGGACGGTCGTGCATGTACAGTCTCACTTGCTGGTCGGTGACGGGTTTGCCCGGCACGGCGGGAGCTCCGTTTGGTCACAGAGATCCCCCGTCGTACCGGCCGCAGCGGCCAGCACCCCCCTGCCATCGCCCCCTCCGAGACGATCGCGCCGGCGCCTTCAGCCTCCGGTTGGGCTACGCCCTCCCTCCGCCTGAAGGCGCCGGCCAACTTGGCTGTCGGCCCCGGCAGGATGGTTGTCGCTCAACAGGGCTGGGCGGCCGGACGCGTCGGCAGCCGAGCCCAGCACCTCTCGGCGTTTCTCCGGGTAGAACTTCAGATAGTCCTCGGCGATCGACGATCAGTCATGAGCCAGGCGGCTCACCGGTTGGGCAAGCCAACCCGGCAACGTCGTGCCAACCGTTGCCAGCAAGCGGCGCTCGTCGGACTGCAGCTGCCTGCCGACTTGGCCGAGCGCCGCTTCGACCTGGTCCGGCCCGAGCCAGACCAGGGCTCGAACCACTTGCCCCGCCTTGGTCTCGCCAAGGGCGAGCTGCCAAGCGGGTGCATGGCGAAGCTGCACTTTCTGCCGACCGAGCTGCAGGGTGCGGTTTGGTCCCGACGTCAGGAAGATCGAAGTGACCGGGACCTGCGTGGTGAGGCCCAGCGCATTGGCGGCCATCGCGGGACTGCCGGTGAGCCGTTCACCGCGTTGCGCCGCCAGGGCCGTCACCGTCTTCTCGACCGAAGGCGCGCGCTGGCCGTAGCGGCTTTCGACCGGCAGCACGTACAGCCCGCGACCGATGCGCAGCAGCGTGCCGCGTCGTGCAAGGCGCGACAGGGCTTGGTCGAGGGCTGCCCGCTGCCCCAGATGCAGCAACGCTGGCAATCACGGGCGTGCCTTCAGGCTGCCGCCGCGCCTCGCCCAAGATAGCCTCGCTCAGTCTTTCGGCCCGGTTGCTCATGGAACACTCCTGACTGTCAGAAGCATCGGGCTGTTGCTGACCTGTCCCCCGGTCTACGGTTCGTTGAGACACCGCATTCGGCTTGATCGAGGGGAGCTGGGAGATTGGGATGACGGACGAGATGGTGGACGGGGCTGGCCCGTCGCAGCGCGGTCATCACGCTGGCGGAGACGGGTCAGCCCCGCGGCCGCGGATGTCGGCGAAGCGCAAGCAGGGTGCCGTGCTGCGGCTGTTGAGGGGCGAGCCGATCGAGTTCGTCCCACCCCACGACGCTTGCGTCGTGGGGACCCCGGGGATCGCGCGAGCTCAGCGTGACGGCGGCGGAGCTCAGCGCCTGGCGCGACGCCTTCCTGGCGGCGGGTGAGACGTCGCTGAAGACTGGGGAGGCCGACGACCGCGACGCCGAGATCGCCCGGCTGAAGGGCAAAGTCGGCGATCTGACGATGGCGACCGAGCTGCTCGAGGCGAAGATCGACCGACTGGAGGGCGGCCGCCCTTTGGCCCGGCGGAGGTCGAGGCCCCCACCCCATGCGATCGAGATCGCATGGGGACCTCGGCGATGAGCCGTACCGTCTCGCCCTCCGTCAACCGGGTCTACGACCTCGCTCGCGTCTGCCGTGTCTGGCGCGTGCCCCGGGCCACGCTCTATCGCCGGCGGCAGCCCGAGACAGAGCGGCCGCGGCAGCGGCCGGGCCCGGTCGGACCGATGACCGATGCCGAGCTGGTCGAGGCCATCCGGACGCTCCTCGCCGAGACCGCGTTCCATCCCTGGGGCCCCCACGCCGCGAGCGGCGTGGGGTGGGGCGAAGGCTACCGCAAGATTTGGGCGCGCCTCCGCTTCAAGGGCATTCGGACCTCGAAGCGCCGGGTCCTGCGCCTGACCCGCGAGCACGGGCTGCAGGCGCCGAATCGCGTGGGCCGGCCACGTGGGCCAAGGGCGCATGACGGCACGATCCGCACCGAGCGCGTCGACGAGATGCCACCCCACGCGATCAGGATCGCGTGGGGACCCCGGCAGTGGGGCACGGATCTCACCTCCACGCTGACCGGCGAGGGTCATCGCGCGCCAGCAGGCCGCGCGATCCATCCGCAAAGCGGCGCAAGTCAGGAGACCTGCGCGGGGCCGCCGTCTTCATCCTGGTCGACCATTGTTCGGGCGAATGCCTCGGCATCCATGCCGCCCGCCGCGCCACCCGCTTCGAGGCGCTGGAACCACTCCGCCAAGCCGTCCGCCACGGCTTCGGCGCCTTCGACGCCGGCGTCGCCGCCGGCACCAAGCTGCGCCACGA
>NZ_DAIQNN010000171.1:0-3904 GCF_036788415.1 Rubrimonas sp.
CCTCAGCTCCACCACCCCGCGCCGCCCCTCACCCCATGCGGATGTAGCGCGTCGTGCTGGCATAGTCCTTGCGCGGTCCGCTCACCCGCCAATGCGCATGCCAGCTCTCGGCGGCGAAGCTGTAGCGCACTTCGTAACGGTCGCGCCCGCAGAGATGCTCGTCGCGCGATTCCACCGCGCTCCAGTCGAAGCGGTGGAAGTCGGCGCCGTCCTCCTTCAGCACCCGCACGGCCGTAGGCCCGTCGAAGCGCCACAGATAGACGCGGCTCGCCTGCATCTTCGAGGCGCCGAGCGTCAGCAGCCCCTGCTCGGCGTAGCGCAGCCCGCCCTCTTCGGGCGTGAGGCGCAGGACGCCGCGGAACTTGCCGTCGCGCCCATAGGCGAAATCCTCGATCTCGCGCGCCACGCGCCAGACCCCTGCGAACCGCGTCTGAGTTGTCACCGCCATGGCTCGGTGCTAACGCCGCCCGACCCCGCCGGCAACGGCTGTCGTGCGGGCGCCGAGCGGAGAGCGCCGATGATCCCCCGTTACGCCCGCCCCGAGATGGTCGCGATCTGGGAGCCGCAGACGCGCTTCCGCATCTGGTTCGAGATCGAGGCGCATGCCTGCGACGCGCAGGCCGCCCTCGGCGTGATCCCGAGATCGGCGGCCGAGGCGGTGTGGACGGCGAAGGACGTCGAGTTCGACGTCGCCCGCATCGACGAGATCGAGCGCGAGACCAGGCACGACGTCATCGCCTTCCTGACCCATCTCGCCGAGCATGTCGGCCCAGAGGCGCGATTCGTGCATCAGGGCATGACCTCCTCGGACGTGCTCGACACCGCCTTCGGCGTGCAGCTGACCCGCGCCGCCGACATTCTGCTGACCGACATCGACGCGCTGCTGGCGGCGCTGAAGCGGCGCGCCGTCGAGCACCGCGACACCGTCTGCATCGGCCGCAGCCACGGCATCCACGCCGAGCCGACCACGTTCGGGCTGAAGATGGCGCAGGCCTACGCCGAAATGACCCGCAACCGCGCGCGGCTCGCGGCGGCGCGCGCCGAAGTGGCCGTTTGCGCCATCTCCGGCGCAGTCGGCACGTTCGCCAACATCGACCCGGCGGTCGAGGCGCATGTCGCGCAGGCGATGGGGCTGGCCGTCGAGCCGATCTCGACGCAGGTGATCCCGCGCGACCGGCACGCCGCCTTCTTCACCTGCCTCGCCGTGATCGCCTCCTCCATCGAGCGGATCGCGACCGAGATCCGCCATCTCCAGCGCACCGAAGTGCTGGAGGCGGAGGAGTATTTCGCGCCCGGCCAGAAGGGCAGCTCGGCCATGCCGCACAAGCGCAACCCGGTGTTGACCGAGAATCTGACAGGGCTGGCGCGCCTCGTGCGCGCGATGTGCGTCCCGGCGCTGGAGAACGTCGCCCTCTGGCACGAGCGCGACATCAGCCATTCGAGCGTGGAGCGCGGCATCGGGCCCGACGCGACCGTGACGCTCGACTTCGCGCTGGCGCGGCTGACGGGCGTGATCGACAGGCTCGTGGTCTATCCCGAGACCATGATGCGCAACATGAACCGCTTCCGCGGGCTCATCCATTCACAGCGCGTGCTGTTGGCGCTGACGCAGGCCGGCGTAAGCCGGGAGGACGCCTACAGGCTCGTGCAGCGCAACGCGATGAAAGTCTGGGAGCAGGGCGCCGATTTCGAGGCCGAACTGCGCGCCGACCCCGAAGTGACGGCGGCGCTCTCAGCCGCGCAGATCGGCGCGCTGTTCGACCTCGCCCACCACACCCGCCATGTCGAGACGATCTTCCGGCGGGTGTTCGGCGAAGCGTGAGGGCTCAAGCGAGAGTCTTGACCGGCCCGCGGATCGCCGCGGCGACATACCACGACACCGGGAGCGCGATCGCCGCGCCGAGCGCCGCCGCCGCCGAGATGCCGACGCCGTTGTAAAGGCTCTCGACCACCAGCGTGACGGTGATCAGCGTGCCCATGACCGTAGGCGCGATGATGACGTAGAGCAGCGCTGCGAGCTTGAACATGGAATCCTCCGTTCCGCTTTTCACGTCGCACTAGCGGGGAATCGAGCCGCTCGCGCATTGATTTGCCTCAAGCCCCGCCCGACCCATATCGCCGCCAAGATGTCGCAACGGAGCGCGCAGCCATGATCCGACGCCTGTTTCTCGCCGCCCTCGCCACCGGGCTCGCCAGCGCCGCCCTCGCCGGGACCGGGCCGAAAGGCGACGGCGGCAAGACCGCGCATGATTTCGGCTTCGAGAACATCGACGGCGGGCCGCTGGACATGTCGCAGTTCCGGGGCCGACCCGTACTCGTGGTCAACACCGCCTCGCGCTGCGGCTTCACCGGGCAGTATGACGGGCTGCAGGCGCTCTGGTCGCGCTACCGCGACCGCGGTCTGGTCGTGCTCGGCGTGCCGTCGGACGATTTCGGCGGGCAGGAACTCGACTCGGAGGCCGCAGTCAAGGATTTCTGCGAGACCAATTTCTCGATCGACTTCCCGATGACGACCATCACCAAGGTCCGGGGCGCGGGCGCCCACCCCTTTTACCGTTGGGCCGAGCAGGCGCTGGGCTCGGCGCGGGCGCCGAAATGGAACTTCCACAAATATCTCGTGGACGGCGACGGAAAGCTGGTCGCGGCCTTCGGCACGGGCGTCGAACCCGACAGCGCGCGCGTGCGCGACGCAGTCGAGAAGCTGCTTCCCACGAGTTGAGCCAGGCGGCCACCGAGAGCGCGAGCCGACCAAGGGCAGTCTGTCAACCAGATTTTCCTCCTAGAAACAAAGGTCCCCACCGAGGAACTGCTTCTTTCGGCTCGATTTGCGCCCTAGGCCCGTGACGACGCCCGCGCCACTGGCGCGAAGCTCCGCCGGTGGTGGGGAGACGGCCCGAGGCGCGCCAGCGCCTCCAGATGCGCCGGCGCGCCGTACCCCATGTTGCGCTCCCAACCGTAGAGCCGATGGCGCAGCGCCAGCCGCCCCATGAGCCGGTCCCGCGTCGTCTTGGCGAGGATCGAGGCGGCGGCGATCTGGGGCACCGAGCCGTCGCCGCGCACCACCGCCACGCAGGGCAGGACGAGCCCGGGCGGCACGAACAGCCCGTCGACCGCCGCCGGCGCGTCGATCCCGAGCTTCTCGATGGCGCGGCGGAGCGCCGCGAGGCTCGCCGCCCCCACCCCCTCGCCGTCGATCGCCCGGGCGGCCCGCGCCGCCACCGCGACGCGGCACCCGGCGCGGAGCGTCTCGGCGAGGTCGGCGCGCAGCCGGGGCGCGAGCTTCTTGCTGTCGTCGAGCGCGCCGAGCAGCGCAGGGTCGAGCGCGGTCGGATCGAACCAGACCGCAGCGGCCACGACCGGCCCGCAGAGCGCCCCGCGCCCGGCCTCGTCCGCGCCGATCAGCGCGGGAAACCGCTCGGGCGCGACGGCGGCGAAAGGCCGGGCGCGCCGTCGCATTGGGGAGGCGGCCTCCGCCATCAGGGGGCGGCCCCCGTCAGCGCGCACGCCGTGCGCGGCGGAGGGATGGAGCGGGCGAGGGGAATCGAACCCCCGTCTTCAGAGTGGAAATCTGTGGCTCTGCCATTGAGCTACGCCCGCGACATGCGAAGCGACGATATGCCCCTTGCGTGTCAGACCCTCTTCTCTTAGGCGCGCCGAGCATGGCGCGCAAGCGCTTCGGGTCGGACGCGTCGCGTCACACCCCCGACAGCTCTGCGAGGATCGCGTCGCCCATCTCGCGCGTGCCGATGCGGGTTCCCCCGCCCACCGTCATCAGATCGGGCGTGCGCAGCCCCTTGGCCAGCACCCGCTCGACCGCCTGCTCCAGCATGTCGGCCTCCGCCCCCAGCGCGAAGGAATAGCGCAGCGCCATCGCGAAGCTGAGGATGCAGGCGATCGGGTTGGC
>NZ_DAIQNN010000172.1:0-3816 GCF_036788415.1 Rubrimonas sp.
GAACAGCCGGGATCGCATCGCCTCGGCCGCCTCGGTCTCTCCAAGCGCGCGGTGGCAGGCGGCCATGTAGGCGAAGTGATAGAACGCGGGCGACGTGATGCGCCTGAAGGCCGCCAGCGCCTCGGCATGCCGGCCCAGCAGATGCAGGCAGCGGCCCTGAATGTTCCAGAACCAGTCCGGGTGCAGCGGATTGAGGCGCATCGCCTCGCGGATGCGCCGAAGCCCGTCCTCGGGTCGATCAACGTAAAGCAGGTAGCGGCCATATTCGATCTGAAGGAGATCGTCGTTGGGATTAGCCGCCAGACCGGCCTCGAATTGGTTTCCGGCCCTGTCGTGATCGCGCGACAGAAGGCAGGCGACAGCCATCGCGCAATGCGCGCGCGAGTCCCGATTGTCGAGCGCCAGCGCCCGCTCGGCGATCGGCAGGATGTCGAGGACATCGGTCTGCGCTGCATAGTTCCAGCGCTCGTAGATCAGGGCGAGCGCGAGCAGGCCATGCGCCCGGCCGTTGTCCGGGGCGAGGTCGACGGCGCGCGACAGGGCGTCGATCGCGGCGCGCATGCTTTCGGGAGTATGGGCGTGGAGCTGGCGCAGACCGAGGAGCACGAGGCGCCAGGCGTCGAGGTTTCCGCCGCCGGGCGGCGCCTCGGCCAGCGCCACCTCGTCGACGATCCGTCCCGTCGCGGTCGCCATGACCATGCGCGCAACCTCGGACTGAACCGCGAATATGTCGCCGATGTCGCGATCATAGGTCTCGGACCAGACGCAGGCCGCGTCCTCGCACCGTGCGAGATGGGACACCACGCGGATCCGGTCAGCGGCGATCCGCACCGAACCCGACAAAAGAAACCGGACACCCAGTTGCGCGCCGATCGCTTCCGACGCCGCTTGCGCGAATTGTGGGTGGAACGAGGATTGCCGCGACACCACGAGGAGCCCGCGGTCACGCGAGAGATTGACCAGCACCTCCTCGGCGATCCCCTCGCCGAGAAGAGCGGCGTCGGGTCCATCCGTGAGCCCCACGAAAGGCAAGACCGCAATGGACGGTCGTCCGGAGGGGGTTCGAGGTGCGGCCCACGCTCTCGCCGGCTCGGGTTCGATCCGCGCCGCACCGGTTGCGCCACGCATCCTTCGGACTTCGCGGATCAGATCCACCGTGGCCGGTTCCGGCCCGACGCCCAATTCATCGCGCAACAGCGAGCTCAGGGACTCGAATTGCCGCAGCGCCGCGTCGAAGCGCTTTTGCCGCCGGTAGCCGTCCATCACGCGACGATGGACGTGTTCCTGCAGGGGATCGAGCGCCAATGACCGAAGCGCGGTCGAGATCATGTCCTCGGTCCTGCCGGCTGCGGCATGCGCGTCGCAGAGCCGAAGAAGCAACGCCTGAAAGCCGGCCCGGAGGACGCCGCGCTCGGCTTCGACCCAGCGGTCGAACTCGGGGGTGACCGCGCCGATCCCCTCGAGAAAGCCGCCACGCCAGAGCGCTTGCGCCGCTTGCAGGTCCTCGGTGGCGTCCGATCGGGCAAATCGCTCGAAGGTCGAGGTATCGGCCTCGACAGCCCCCTCGGCAAGCGCGACCGCCTGATCCTCGGTCGAGAAAACGGTCGTGGCCGCCGCGCCGAGGTCGCGACGCACGGCCGCCAGCGTCTGGCGCAGGCTTGCCCGGGCGTGCCCGTCGCCGCTGTCGGGCCAGAGAAGCGCCATCAGGCTCTCGCGCGGCGCCGCGCCGCCGCGCCGCGCGAGATAGGCCAGCAACGCCACGCCTTTCCGCCCGCCGATCCTGACCGGCGCCCCGTCGAGCTCGACGCGAAACGGGCCCAGCAGGTTCAGCCGCAGCGCCATCTCAACGTCGCCCCGATGGTGCGATGACGCTTTTCACGCCTTCCTCACGCCCGGCCTCACGGCTCGCCGCCACGGCCCAGTCTAGCCTCCGGACATCCGACCACCAAAGACGCAGGAGGCTCCCATGACCCCCATCTCGCACATCGAACTGAACGCGCACTTCAAGGACCTCGAGCGACAGGTCGCCGCCGCCCGTTCGTCGCAGAACGCGGCCCTGGGCTGGCTCGGCCGGTTGTGGCGCACCCAACGGTCGAAGGGGGCCTCGGGCTCGAAGGCGCCCGCCCCGCTTCAGCCCAATTCGGTAGCCGCCGGAGGACTCTCATAGGTCCACCTTCCAGCGACGACGTTCGTTGCGCCGACATCATCGTTGATGGCAGAGGGCGGCGATCATGCTACTGTGCGATACCTGAATTGGGATAGCGATATGACCGAAGGTGATGATTTTGACTTTGTAGTCATCGGCGCCGGGACTTCAGGGTGCGTGCTCGCTTCCCGTCTGTCGGAGGACGAGACATGCCGTGTCCTTCTACTGGAGGCAGGCGGGGCGGCGCGCGATCCGCTGATCGCCGCGCCCGGCGCCGCCAAGACGTTCTGGGACAGCAAGATCGACTGGGCCTTCCGCTCGGAGCCGCAGCGGCATCTGAACGGGCGGCGGATCCTGCTCAATCGTGGCAAGTGCATCGGCGGGTCGGGCGCCATCAACTGGTGCGCCTATGTCCGCGGCAACCGGGGCGACTACGACGGCTGGGCGCAGCTTGGCTGCACCGGCTGGGGGTATGACGACATCCTGCCGTATTTTCGCAAGTCCGAGCGCAACGCCGTGCATGACGATGCGTGGCACGGCGTCGACGGACCGCTGCATGTCGGAGAGTTCCACGGTCGGCACCCGCTGCATGAGCTGTATTTCGAGGCGCTGGAAGACCTCGGCGCGCCCCGGAACGCAGATTTCAACGGCGCCGAACAGGAGGGCTGCGGGTATCATCAGGGCTCTCTTCTGGACGGCGCGCGCTTCAGCACGGCGAACGGGTTCCTCGCCCCCGCTCTCGACAGGCCGAACCTGACGGTCCGGAGCTGGGCCCATGTGACGGGCCTCGTGATCGAGAACGGGCGCGCGACCGGCGTCGATTATGTCGTCGGCCGCGAAGCGCGACGGGCCCGGGCGGGAACCGAGGTGGTCCTCGCCGCAGGCGCCATCGGCTCGCCGCACATCCTGCTGCTGTCCGGCGTCGGCCCGGCGGCCGAGATCGCCGCTCACGGCATAGCGCCGGTCCACGACCTTCCCGGCGTCGGGCGCAGCCTGCGCGACCATATCGCCCGCCCGTCGGTCGAGATACTCGTGAAGGACCCTGAGGCGATGGGCCTCGGCGCCGCCTTGCCGGACTTCCGGACCGCGATGGCGATGTTCGAAGCCGACCGTACCGGCCCGCTGGCGACGATCCAGATCGAAGCCGGCGCCTTCGTGCGAATGCGCGAGACCGACGCCTACCCGAGCGCGCAACTATTCTGTGGCGTCACCAGCGCCGAGCGTTTCCGCGGCATGCCGCCGGGTCTGTCGGTCTGGGGCTATGTCTGCCGCCCGCGCAGCGAGGGAGCCGTCAAGCTGGCGACGGCGAGCCCGTTCGACCGTCCCTCCATCGACCCAAATTACTTCAGCGACCCGGACGACCTGGACCGCAGCGTCGAGATCGTCGAATTCTGCCGCGAAGTCGCCAATCACCGCGCCTTCGATGCCGTGCGCGCCAGATTGCAGGGCGCACTCCAGACCCGCGAAGAAATCGTCGCCTCGGCCCGCGAGGTCTCCAGCACCTGCTGGCACTATACGAGCACCTGTCGCATGGGGACCGACGCAATGGCCGTGGTCGATCCGGACCTTCGGGTGATCGGGATAGAGGGCCTGCGTGTCTGCGACGCGTCGATCATGCCGACCATGGTGAGCGGCAATACGAATGCGGCGACGATCATGATCGCGGAGAA
>NZ_DAIQNN010000173.1:0-3814 GCF_036788415.1 Rubrimonas sp.
CGCGTCGCCTCCAGCGCCTCGGGGTCCTCCACGTCGGTCTCCCGCGCGTCGAGCCCCGCGATGCCGCCAAGCCCATGGCCCATGCCATTGATCGTCAGCAGGGCCTCCGCCCCCGGCGCGTCATGGAAGACGTCCGCGTGCCACTCGGGGCCGCGCGGCGTGAAGTGCGGATCGTCGTCTGCGCCGCAGACCACGAGGGTCGGGACGTCGATGCCGCTGAAATCGACGTCGAAGAAGGGAAAGCGCGCGGCGTGCTCGGGCGTCAGATCGGCGCCGCCGCGCCCCGGGGTCGCCAGCAGGACGCCGGCGCGGATGCGCGGATCGGCGAAGTTCTCCCCCTGCAGCCGCGCGCCGAGCAGCAGGCTGCAGGTATGGCCGCCGAAGGAGTGGCCCGCTACGGCGATGCGGTCGTGATCCAGTCTTCCTGCGATAGCCGGAGCCTGCCGCTCGATCTCGCCCAGCTGGTCGAGGATGGCGCGCATCTCTAGCACGCGCTCGCGCCAGAAGAACGGGCCGTCAGGCAGGTCGGGGTCGAGTCCGCCGATCCGCGAACTGGCGTGCGTCGGCTGAACGACGGCGATCCCCCGTTCGGCCCAGAACTGGGCGAGCGGGGCGTAGCCGTCCTTCGACGGGATATGCTTCGACGGGCCGAAGCCGTGCGACAGGATCACGATCGGCAGGCGATCCCCGGTCGCGGGCGCGGTCAGGCGCAGCTCCAGCGGTTGGCGGCCGGGCGTCTCCAGCCGGATCGGGGTGTAGGCCACGGTCAGGGCGGGATCCGGCGTCGGCAGAGCGCGGGAGCGGTCGATCAGTCGGTTCATCTGTTGGCCTTATTGGTTGTATCGGCGCGGCGCATCTCGCAGCTGTCGGCGTTCAGCGGCCAGCCGTGGGCGGCTTCTCCACCGCGGGATTGCGGGAGCAGACGAGGGTAGGGCTGCTGCTCGGCGTCGTCTGGGCGCCCTGCGTCGGCCCGACGCTCGGCGCCGCCTCGCTGATGGCGGCGCGCGGCGAGACCCTCGGTCAGGTCGCCGCGACGATGCTGGCGTTCGGCGTCGGCGCGGCGATCCCGCTTCTCGCGATCGGCATGTTGTCGCGCGACGTGCTCTCGCGCTGGCGCGGTCGTCTGCTTGCGGCGGGCGGCGCCGGCAAGCGGGTGATGGGCGCGGTGTTGTTGCTGGTGGGCGTCCTGATGCTGAGCGGCCTCGACAAGCGCGCCGAGGCGTGGCTCGTCGAGGCCTCGCCGGCGTGGCTCACCCGGCTGACGACGGCGATCTGAGCGCCGCGCGGCGCGGCGTCACTCGAGCGTCTGCACCGCAATGGCGGCGAAGATGGCGTCGAGCTCTGCGGCCACCGCACTGAGCTCGGCGCCGCCCTCGTCGGCGTAGGGCGCGAAGACGAAGCTCGGGGTCTTGTAGGCGAGCGTGGCCCCGCCTTCCGCGCGCTCCGTCACATAGAACCGGATCGGGGCCTCGATCATCGCGGCCTCCGAGGCGGCCAGCGCGCGCACGGCGTAATCGTTGCGGAAGACGCCGAGCACGCGGTTGCCGGGGATCGTCACCCCGCGGGCGGCGGCGGCCTCGGTCGGGCCGGCCTCGGTGACGAGGCCCATGTTCGCGGCCGTGATGGCCGCGCGCAGGTCGGCGAGCAGCGTGGGGTAGGGCTTGGCGCTGTGCGCGACCGCCCAGCCTTCGCGCGGTTCGAGCGCATGCGCCCCAGCCGGGGCGAGGAGCAGAAGCGCAAGCAAGACGAGAGGTCGCATAGCAGTCTCCTTTGGTCAGGAAGGAAGCATCGCGCCCGCCGCCAGCGGCTGCAACCCGCCGGTCCTGCGACTGTCGCCCGGCTCAATCGACGTGGCGGATCGGCGCGCCGGGGTGGAAGGCGCGGAAGGCGAAGGCGAACGGAACGTCGTAGGGAACGTCGTCGAGGGTTCCGTCGGACCGGCGGCGCTGGACGGTGACGGTTCCCACGTCGCGGCCTTCGGCAATGCGCGCAGCGTCTAGGGCGGAGGCCTGGCCGGGCCGCCAGCGGATCACGAGGTCGTCCGCCACCACCTCGCCCGCGGCGCGCAGGTGCTCGAAGCTCCACGCCTCCTCCCGCCCCGGGACGGAGACGACGCGCATCAGCGCGCGGCCCGGCCCATCGTAGTCGCCGCGATAGAGGAAGGGTCGCGGCGCGCCGTCGTAGCCGACATAGGGGTTGCGGCCGTAGGCGCGCAGGCCGGGATCGGTCGGGACCAGCACGCGGCCTTCGGGGTGGCGTTCGGCGAAGTCGGCGAAGCTCTCCAGCCGCGAGGGCAGGCGGTCGAGCACGTCGCCGGCGCGCACGCCGGCGACGGCGCGGCCCTCGAACTGCTGCCACCAGCTCTCGGTGGCGCGGTCGTACATGAGCATGTCGGAATGGCGCAGCTTGCCGGAGACGCCGAAGGTCGTCTCCGCCCCGTCCACCACGCGCTCGAAGGCCACCGCCGAGTTGCACAACGGGCAGAAGGTGACCGCGACGGGCGCGCCAGCGACGGTGTCGTTGACGATCTCGTGCCACGTCAGGATGCGCAGCGGATAGGCGCGCGCGTCGCCGTCGATGGCGAGGCTCATCACCGGCTCGACCGCCGCGTGGTTCGCCGCCGCCTCCGAGACGGAGACGAAGCGCGGGTCGTCGATGGCGGGAATGCCGTCCTTCGGCGGGCCGCCTGAGAAGATCTCGGCCGGATCGACCAGCATCCGGTCGAAGTCGGTCCGCGGCCACTCGCGCGCCCACTGCGCCGGGTCGGCCAGAGCCGCGCCGGCGGCGAGCGCCAGCGCGACGGCGATCTCAGGCGCGCGCAGGGGTCGCATCGCGCGCCTCCCCGATCCGGCGGCGCAGAAGCGCGTCCAGCGAGACCAGACCGGCCCCCTTCACGACGAGATAGGCCAGCAGGAAGACCCACAGCGTGCGCTGGTCCATGATGGCCGAGCCGGGATGGCGGTCGAACAGCGCGCCCACGGTGGCGTCGTCGACGCCGTGGAAGGCGATGTCCACATAGGACTGCACGAGCACGAACGCGATCATGCCCGCCGCGGCGACGCGGGTGGCGAGCCCCGCCACGATCAGCACCGGCAACAGGAACTCCGCGTAGGTCCCCAGCCCGACGATCAGTCCCCAGGGCAGGGTCGGCACGGCGGAGACGTCGTAGCCGTAGGCCTCCACCACGGGGGGCAGCATCTGCCAGTAGGCGGCGTCGCGGACCTGGAGCCAGCCGAGGAGGCCCGGCTCGATCTTGGTCAGCGCGGCGTTCCAGTAGTAGCCGAACAGCACCGCGGCGAAGATCAGCCGCGCGAGCAGGCCGAGCAGCCACGGCTCCAGCGCAGCCTCCACCGCCGCGACGAGGCGGCTGTAGAGGGCGGCCACGCCGTGGGTCAAGGCGGCGAGACGGTCCATGGGCGCTTCTCCTTCAGGGGGCGATGCGGACGACGAGGCCCGCGGCGAACAGGGCGGAGATTTGCGCGGCGAGGTCGAAGCCCGCGTGCGCGGCGCCCTCGGCGGCCGCGGCCCCGAGCGGCCGGCCCCGGCCGAGCGCCGCGAGGAAGGCCGCGGCGGCAGGTTCGGGGGCGGAGACCGCCACCGCGTCGAAGGGACGGGCGACCAGCGCCGTCTCGGCGCGGCCCAGGTCCACGCCGCCCGCCCGCGGGCCGGTCACGTCGGCCCAGAGGCTGGCGACCGGAAAGCGCGACCGCACGAGCCGCGCCGAGGGATGCAGCGTCAGCCGCGCGCCGTCGAGCCGGGAGGGGGGGACGTCCGCCAGCGCGGCGATGGAGAGCGGCGTCGCGTCGGCGGCGTG
>NZ_DAIQNN010000174.1:0-3789 GCF_036788415.1 Rubrimonas sp.
GCGGCGCGGGGGCGGGGCCGCGCGATGGGCGGGAAACCGCCGCCGCGCCCGGTGCGGCGCGGGGTGGCGCGGCGCGGATGGGGGGACGGGCGCTGGGGGAGCGCAGGGGACCGGACAAGCCGGCGGGCGGTGGCGGAGGCCCGCCGGAGGGGCTGGCCATGTCACATTAATGAAACGTTTCAACGATACCTCCTGCGCCGAGGAAGTCGGAAACCGGGGAGTTGGCCATGACACCGACGAAGCTTGGATTTACCATCACGATCGCCGCCGCGATGCTGGGCGGCGACGCGACCGCCCAGACCGAGATACGCATGTGGTTCGGCCTCGGCGGGCGTCTCCAGGAAGAGGTCCTCGCCCAGTGCGAGCGCTTCAACGCCGCCCAGGACGAGGTGAACCTCGTGTGCTCGCGCGAGGGCACCTATGACGAGATCTTCAACCAGGCCATGGCGGCGGTGCGCGCCGGCAACCAGCCGCACATCCTGCAGGTCGTCGACCGGGGCACCGGCACGATGATGCTGTCGGGCGCGGCCATCCCCGCCTACGAACTGGTCGACCGCCTCGGCATCGACGTGAACTGGGACGACTATTTCGACGCCATCGGCAACTACTACGCCGACCGCGAGGGCAACCTCTGGGCCTTCCCGTTCAACTCCTCGACCGCGATGGTCTACTACAACACCGGCGCGCTGGAGGCTGCGGGCTACGACGCCTTCCCGCGCACCTGGGAGGAGTTCGACGCGCTGCTCTATGCCCTGCGCGACGAGGCGGGCTACGACTGCTCGCTCGCCTGGACGATCGACCTGTGGAGCGACCTCGAGCAGTTCTCGGCCATCCACGACATTCCCGTCGCCACGCGCAACAACGGCTACGAGGGGCTCGACGCGGAACTGGTGGTGAACCAGACCCGGGTCGTGCAGCATTTCGAGATGCAGCAGCGCTGGTTCGATGACGGGATCCTCGAATACAATCCCGATTTCGAGGTGCGCCGCGACCTCTTCGTGAACGGCACCTGCCCGATCTTCTTCAACTCGATCGCGGGCTTCACCTCGACCCAGGCGCTCGCCGAGGCCAGCGGGATCGAGTGGACGGTGGCCGAGCTGCCCCACTATGCCGACGTGACGCCGATCAACAACCTCGTGGGCGGTGCCGCGCTCTGGACCATGGCGGGCTTCTCGGACGAGGAATACGAGGCGATCGGCCGCTTCTACGCCTTCCTCGCCCAGCCCGACCAGCAGATCGCCTGGTCCGACGGCACGGGCTACTTCCCGGTGACCGAGTCCGCGTACCGGAGCCTCGTGGACTCGGGCTATTATCAGGAGCCCGACAACATCAACCGCGACCTCGCCGTGCGCTCGCTCCTGCGGGCGGAACCGACGGTGAACTCCATGGGGATCCGGCTCGGCAACTATGTCGAGATCCGCAACATCCTCACCGAGGAGATCCAGCAGGCCCTGACCGGCACGCAGACGATGCAGCAGGCCTTCGACGAGGGCGTGCGCCGCGGCAACGAGCTGCTGCGCCGCTTCGAGGCGACCTACCCGGGCACCGAACTGCCCTGATCGCGCGCTCAGGCCTCGGGGGGCCGGCCGCGCGCCCGGCCCCCCGAAGCATCCCCGTCCGCCCGTCCGGCTTCCCCCCGCCCCTTCCGCCGCCCCTGCCCGTCCGAGGCCCCCGATGATCAAGCGCGTCCTCTTCGAAAGCCGCCTCGTTCCCTACCTGCTGATCCTGCCGCAGCTTCTGATCATCCTCCTGTTCTTCTACTGGCCGTCGGGACAGGCGCTGTTCTGGTCCTTCACGCTGGAGCCGCCTTTCGGCGGCGACGCGGTCTGGGTGGGGATGCGCAACCTCGACTACATCTTCTCGAGCCCGGAATATTACCGCTCGATCCGCAACACCCTGATCCTGTCGGTCGCGACGACGGCGATCTCCATGGGCCTCGGCATCGTCTTCGCGATCTTCGCGGACCGGGGCCTGCGCGGCCTCGTGGTCTACAAGACCGCCGTGATGTGGCCCTACGCCGTCGCCGCCCCCATCGCCGGGGTGATGTGGCTGTTCATCTTCGACCCTTCCGTGGGCATGCTCGCGATCTTCAACCGTGCGGGTGCCCCGGATGCGTGGAACCCGCTGCTGAGCGGCCCGCAGGCCATGATCATGGTCATCATCGCCTCGTCCTGGATCTCGATCACCTTCAACTTCGTCTTCTACCTGGCCGGGCTTCAGGCCATCCCCAACAGCCTCGTGGAGGCGGCGGCGATGGACGGGGCAGGGCCGGTGCGGCGCTTCTTCGACCTCGTCTGGCCGCTGATGACGCCGACGCTGTTCTTCCTGCTGGTGCTAAACGTCACCACCTCGTTCACCGAGGGCTTCGGGGTGATCGACGCGATGACACGCGGCGGGCCGGGCGGGGCCACCGAGACGATGGTCTACAAGATCTACCGCGACGGCTTCCAGGGGCAGGACCTGTCGCTGTCCTCGGCGCAGTCGCTGGTTCTCATGGGGCTCGTCATCATCGTGACCTACCTGCAGTTCAAGCTGATCGAGCGGCGCGTCCATTACGGCGGCGGCCGGGCCGACGCGCCCGAACCCGCGGCGGTGCGCGGAGCGCACCTGCCGCCCGCGACCGAGATGGAGCCCGCGAAATGATCGAGCGCACCCCCTGGCTGGACCTGTTTACCCATGCGGTGCTGATCCTCGCCGTCCTCACGATGTGCTTTCCGATCTGGATCGGCGTCGTCACGGCGACGCTGCCCGATGCGCGCGTGGGCGCGTTGCCGAGACCGCTCTGGCCCGATGTCCATCTGCTCGAGAACATGGCGCGCGCCTGGGAGCGCGGGGGCTTCTCCGCCCTGTTCCTCAACTCCGTCATCTCGGCCACCACGATCATGGTCGGCAAGATCGCCATCGCCATGGTCACCGCCTTCGGCCTCGTCTATTTCCGCTTTCGCGGGCGGGCCCTCGCCTTCTGGCTGATCTTCATCACCCTCATGCTGCCGCTGGAGGTGCGGATGGTGCCGACCTACGAGGTCGCGTCCAACGTGCTGATGCCGGTGCAGCGGGTGCTGGAATGGACCGGGATCGCCTGGCTGATCGAAACGCTGTCGGGCGTGCGGATCGTGCTGAACCTGTCGCTCATCAACACCTATGCGGGCCTGACCCTGCCGCTGATCGCGACGGCGACGGGAACCTTCCTGTTCCGGCAGTTCTTCCTGACGCTTCCCGACGAACTGACCGAGGCGGCCAAGATGGACGGAGCGGGCCCGCTGCGCTTCTTCCGCGACATGGTGGTGCCGCTGTCCCGGACCAACATGGCCGCGCTTGCCGTCATCATGTTCGTCTTCGGCTGGAATCAGTATCTGTGGCCGCTTCTCGTCACCACGGGACCCGACTACCGCACCATGACGCTGGGGCTGCGCTTCATGGAAGGCGGCGAGGACCAGCTGACCGACTGGAACGTGGTTCTGGCGGGCGCGCTGCTGGTGATGGCCCCCCCTGTCGCGGTGGTGATCGCGGCGCAACGATGGTTCGTCAAGGGCCTCGTGAACGCGGAGAAATGACCATGGACGAGATCGTCTTCGAGAAGGTGCGCAAGAGCTTCGGCGGCGTGGAGGCGCTGAAGGGCGTGGACCTCGCGATCCCGCGCGGCGCCTTCGCCGTGATCCTGGGGCCCTCGGGCTGCGGCAAGTCCACGCTGCTGCGGGTGCTGGCGGGGCTGGAGCGCACGAGCGGCGGGCGCGTCTGGCTGGGGGGTGAGGACATCACCGGGCAGGGCGTGGGCCAGCGCGACGTGGC
>NZ_DAIQNN010000175.1:0-3769 GCF_036788415.1 Rubrimonas sp.
TCGCGCCGGGCGTCGTCGAGGCCCTTCGTCGGCTCGTCGGCCAGCAGCACGCGGGCCCCGGCGGCGGTGGCGGCGGCGAAGGCCACGCGCTGGGCCATGCCGCCTGAAAGCTGCCCCGGCCGCGCCGCGGCGGCCTGTTCGCCCAGGCCGAGCCCGGCGAGATCGGCTCGCGCAAGGCCGGGGGCGTTTCCCCAGCCCGCACCGGCGACCAGCGCATGGGCCTCGGCCACCTGCGACAGGCTGCGCATCAGCGGATCGAGCGCGCGCCACGGTTCCTGCGGCAGGATCGCGACGCGACGGCCCCACAACGCCTCACGCCCGCGGCGGGGGAGCGCGTCGATGCGGACGCCGTCGAGCCAGACGCCGCCGAAGGCCTTCAGGCCGCGCGGCAACGACCCCATGACCGCCTGCGCGATCAGGCTCTTCCCGGCGCCGGTCTCGCCGAGGATCACGAGCGGACGGCCGGGTTCGACGGTGAAGCCGATCGGATGGACGAGGCGGCGGGCGCCGATCGACACGGATAGATCGTCAACGCGCAGGGTCATGTGTCGGTCTCCTCGCCCGCGACAAGGCGTAGGCACAGCACGGTTGCGGCGAGCGCGCCGATGGGGGCGGCGATGGCCCAAGGCGCGGTGCGCCAGCTTGGAAGCAGCTCGGACATCATCACTCCCCATTCCGGGGTCGGCGGCCGCAGGCCGACCGAGATGAAGCCGAGCGTGGCTAGCGCGGTCACAACGGTCGCGCCGCCGAAGGCCGCCAGTGTCAAAACCTGCTGCGCCAGATCGGGCCAGAGATGGCGGCGGATGACGTGCCAGCGGCCGAGACCCAGCAGTTCGGCCGCCTGGACCGCCTCGCCCGCCGTCAGGACGCGGGCGCGCTGGCGGGCGACGCGGAAGAACTCGACCCACAGCGTCAGCGACAGGCCGATGTAGAGCGTCCACCAGCTGTCTGGCCGGATCGCCGCCAGCAGCATGACGAGCAGCAGGCCCGGCAGCGCCAGCACACCGTCGGCGAAGGCGCCGAGCGCGCGGTCGGTCCAGCCGCCGCGCCAGCCCGCGACGATGCCGAGGCTGACGCCGAAGGCCGCCGCCGTGCCGACGGCGAGCGCCGCCAGCGCCAGCGTCAGCTGCGCGCCGCCGAGGATGCGGGCGGCGAGATCGCGGCCGAGGTGATCGGTCCCGAGGATGTGCGCGCCCGTTCCCGGGGGAACGAGGATCGCGCGCAGGTTCTGCCGCGCGGGATCGTGGCCCACGAGGTCCGGCCCTGCGACGGTCAACGCCGCGATCACGGCGATCCCGACAAGGCCCGCCGCGCGCGCGGGGCTCATCCGGCCGAGGGTCAGGGCAGGCAGGACGCTGCGGGCTGCGGTCATCACGCGGACCGTCATGCGCGCATCCTCGGGTCGATGGCGCGGCAGGCGAGGTCGATCAGGAAACTGAGCAGCACGAAGGACAGCCCCAGCGCCAGCGCGGTTCCCTGCAGCATGGTCACGTCGCGCTCGAAGACGGCGTGGGTCAGGGCGTGGCCGATGCCGGGCCAGGCGAAGACGCTTTCGACCACGACGACGCCCTCCAGCAGCAGCGCGGTCTGCACGCCCAGATAAGCGACGACCGGGGCGGCGGCGTTGCGGATGCCGTGCCGCCACAACGCGGCGCCGGTGGACAGGCCCTTGTGACGGGCGAACTGGAACGCCTCGCTGGCCACCGTGCGCGCGACCGCGTTCCGGATCACCCGCGTCAACACCGAGGCCAGCACCAGCCCCAGCGTCAGCGCGGGCAGGAAGGCGTTGGCGCCGTGGGAATGGCCGGCGGCCGGGGCCGCCCGCATCTGCACCGCGATCAGCAGGATCAGCAACACCCCCAGCAGAAAGGCGGGGGTGGCGCGCAGCAGGATCGAGACCACGGCGGTCAAGCGGTCGAAAACGCCGCCGGGGTTCAGCCCCGCCAGCACGCCGATGGGCGTGGCGATCAGCAGGGCCAGCCATACCGCGACCACCGCCAGCAGCACGCTGTGGCCAAGCTGATGCGCGACCGAATCGATCACGCGTTCGCCGGTGACGGCCGTGTAGCCCAGATCGAGGGTCAGCAGCTGGCCGAGCCAGGCCAGCAGCCGCACCCATGAGGGACGGTCGAGGCCAAGCTCGGCGCGGACCTGCTCGGCCGCGGCGGCGCTGACCATGTCATGGCCATAGCGCCCCGCGGCGATTCGGTAGGCCGCGTCGCCGGGCAGCGACTCAAGCATGGCGAAGCCGACGACGCCGACCACCAGCGCCACGATGACAGCCTGGACCAGACGGCCGACGATCAGGCCGCCGAGGCTCTGGGCCGCGGAGGGACGGGCGGTCCAGCGCGCGGCGCGTGCGATTGCAGCCGCCATCAGTTGGCCCAACGCACGTGCGACAGGCCGTAGCTGCGCTCAAGCGGGTCGATGGTCACGCCCTGCAGCGCCGCGGCGTGGCCCACCGTCAGCATGGACCATGTCACAGGGATGACCGGCAGCTCGGCCTGAAGCGCGTCGGTGACGGCGCGGATCGCCTCGGCGCGCGCCGCGGGGTGCGTCTCGGACAGCGCGACGCGCAGGGCCGCATCCACGTCCGGCGCGTCCCAGTTCATCGCGCCCCAGCCGCCGCCGCCCGCCTTGAAGTCGTCGAACGCGTTCACGACCGGGTCGGGGGTCAGCCCGTAATTACGCGCGGCCAGCGCCAGATCCAGCGTTCCGTCCTGATGCCCGCCCGGTACGTCGGACGAATTGCCGATCGAGACCTTCAACTCGACGCCGATGTCGCGCCACTGGTCCTGCAGGGCCGCGGCGATGAGAGGCAGTTCGGGGCGGTTGGGATAGGTGCGCAGGGTCAGCGAAAAGCGTTCGCCGTTGCGGACCAGAACGCCGTCGGGGCCAGTGGCCCAGCCCAGACCGGCGAGGATCTCGCGCGCCTGATCGGGATCGTAGGCAACGGCCGGCTGCTTCGCATCGTGCCAGCCGGCCAGCACCGGCGGGAAAAGCTGGTTGGCGGCGGCGTCGGGGAAATCGAGGATGCCGATGGCCACGCCCTCGCGGTCGATGGCGAGGCTGAGCGCGCGGCGCGCCTCGGCGTCCGCCAGCGGCGGGCGGGCCACGTTCAGCTTGACCATGACCGTCCGGGGGATCGCAACGGCGTGGACCGTCGCGAGGTCGAGGCCCTTCAGCCGGTCGAAGCCTGCCTTGTCGAGGTTGATCGCCAGATCGGCGTCGCCGCTTTCGATCATCAGGGCGCGGGTCTCGGGGCGATGGGACGACAGATACCGCACCTCAGCGACATGCGCGGCTTCGCCCCAATAGCCGTCGAAACGCTCGGCGACCAGCGACAGCGGCGGCGCCATGTTGATGACGCGGAACGGCCCCGTGCCGATGAAGGCGACGGCTTTGTCGTCCGCGTCGAAGCTGGCGGGCGCGACGATCATCGCGCCGTAGTTGGCCAGCACCGAGGGCAGCGCGGCGAAGGGAGCCTCAAGCCGGATGACGACCTCGTCGCCCTCGGCGACGACGCCGACGAGCGGCACGGAGGCCAGCACGCCGGGCCGCGCGGCGGCGCGGCGGAGGCTGGCCGCCACGCTCTCGGCGTCCATGGCCGAGCCGTCGTGGAAGGCGACGCCCTGCCGGATGGCGAAGCGCCATTCGAGCCCGTTCTCGCTGACCATCCAGCCAGTCGCGAGGCCGGGGCACGGCGTTGCGTCTTCGCACACGTCGACCAGCGTCTCGCCGATCTGCATGCGCTGGTAGATGTAGCCGT
>NZ_DAIQNN010000176.1:0-3751 GCF_036788415.1 Rubrimonas sp.
AGCGGTCGCGCCAGTCGGCGGGCAGCTGGAACGGGTCGTGCGGGGCCTGCAGCGCAAGGTAGGCGAAGAACGGGCGACCGGCGCCGCGATGCTCCTCGATGTTGGCGATGATGGCGTCGGTGTAGTCCACGCTGGAATGGAACCCCGGCCGCAGCGCCCGGATCGCCTCGCCGTTGTAGGTGTAGAGCTGCCGCTCGCCCACGGCGCCCCACATGTCGTCCAGATGGCTGCCGCCGCCTGGGATCAGCGAGAGGTCGCGTGCGAAACCGCGCGCCGCGGGCCAGTGCTCGGGCTCCTCGCCCAGGTGCCACTTCCCGGCCATGAAGGTGTCGTAGCCCGCCTCGGCGAGCAGCGCGGGGAGCGGGGCGACGCGGTCGTTCAGATGCCCCTCGTAGCCCGGCTGGCCGACCTGGTTGGGCGCGGTGAACTCGGCCATGTTGCCCAAGCCCGCGAGGTGGTTGTCGGTCCCGCTCAGCAGCATCGACCGCGTGGGTGAGCAGGTGGCGCTGGCCGTGAACTGGGTGAAGCGGACGCCGACCGCCGCCAGCGCATCGAGATTCGGCGTGTGGATCTCGCCGCCGAAGGCGCCGATGTCGGTGTAGCCGGCGTCATCGGCAACGATCAGCAGGATGTTCGGGCGTGCGCTGCCCGTGGCGGGGTTGACTGCGATTTGCTGCGCAGCGGTCGGGCCAGCAAGCACGAAGATCGCCGCCGACAGCGCCTTGGCGACAGTTCGCAGGATGCTCGGAGAGAGCTTCACGGTCTTTCCTTCCCCTTGGCGCAGGCGGCGCTTACTGGATCTCGACGACGACATACTGGTTCCCGTACGGCTCGTAGTAGCGGCCGCCGCAATTGTGGTAGCTCGCGCCGTTGACGACGACCGTCGTGCAGCCCGCCGGGAGCGCAGCGACATAAATCGCGGTGCGCCTGACGACGCGCCGGGTGGTGCGGCGTGCGACCCCGGCGGCGCTGACGGGCGTCATCGGGCGGCCCACCCGCGCCTCGGCTGCGGACAACGGACCCGTCCGGCCCCAGTCCGCGAAATCGAAATCAAGTGCGAGGCCCGCTGCGAGCGCCGCGACGATCGCGAAGCGTCCGGCTGTTCTTGAGAGCATCGCCGTCACTCCATCATGTCCCGCGCGGCGTCCGCCGCGGCGATCTCGCGCGCGCCCTCCGGCGCGGTGAAGGCGAAGTCGTCGTCCGCCTCGAAGGTCCAGTCGTGGAACTGCGCGGCGAACTGCGGCGCCCCGGTCACCCACTTCGACGTGATCACGTAGCGGACGGGCAGCGCAGGCCCTTCGGCGCGCACCCACAGCTGCCAGTCGTGGTCGTCGGCGCGGTAGAACAGGTGGTGGGCCGGCTCGCCGCCGACTGTCGTGGCGCCGATGTAGTCGCCGCTCTCGACGCCGTTCATCAGGTTGCCGCACGCATCGGCGTAAAGCAGGTCGGCCCCGCCTGCGGCGCCCTCGCCGAACACGGCCAGCAGCGCGTCGAGCCCGTCGTCCACCCCGCCCGCCGCGGGCGTGACCGCGTAGCCGCCGAGCGCCTCGGACCAGACGGTGAGCGTCTCGCCGTCATGGACCGCCTCGACCGCCCCGAACGGCCCCTGCCGCCGCATCCGGAAGCCCGCGGCGCGGTCCACCACGGCGGTCGTGGTCGCGACGAGCTGCAGCTTGCGCCCGTCGCGAAGGATCATGTCGGTCGAGGCGTCCGACGTCACCGTGAAAGCCGCGAGGGCCGCGAGCGCCGCGCAGGTCTCGCGCAGCACCGCCTCGGCGTCGGGGTCGATCTCGGCGGCCCCGGCTGGCGCCGCGACCAGCGCCGCCATCACCGCCGCCCTGCAGGAAACCATGGTTGCTGGTCCTCTCATCTCTGTGTGGTTATCTCGGGAACAGGAAAGTCAGCTGCGCCCGCGCCCCGAAGCCTTCCGGTCCGCCGTCCGGCCCGTCGAGCCAGTAGCGCGCGCCCGCGCCGATCTGGATGAGCTGCGAGCCAATGGGCAGGATCTGCGCGGCGAACAGGTTCACCACCGGGCTGGCCTGATCCTCCTCCCAGTCGTAGGTCATCTCCATGTTCAGCGACAGCGTGGTGGCCGTGGGCCAGGTATGGGCGAGAAAGGGCTGGAGGAAGCTCGCGTTCACATCGGCCCGGTCGTCGTCGCCCGCGAATGACCACAGGTGGTTGACCAGCGCGCCCGCGGTCCACGGACCGCGCTGCACGAGGGCTACCGCCGTCGGTCCGGCCGCCCACTGCTCTGCCCCCAGTGCGTCGTCCGTCGCGGTCGGGATCACCGCCACCGGCCCGACGCCCCAGATCAGGCCGCCCGGCCCGGGCGCCTTGGGCGAGAAGAACAGCGACTGCGTGACGTCGCCTAGGCCGAATTGCGAGCCGCCCGCGGGCGTGACCCCGTCGAGCCCGATCACGGGGACGATCGTGCGCGAGACGACGTTCCAGTTCTCGGTGATCCCGAACGGGATCACCGGTTGAATGTTGGTCAGATACCGCTCGCCGTCGCCGTCCGGTCCCATGCCGCGGTCGAAGTTGAACTGGATCGGCACGCTGATCAGGTCGGCGATGGGGTTGGAGAGCTTCTTCGCAAGCGCCGCCGCATCTGCCTCCTGCGCCGTCGCGGGGCCGTAGGTCGCGACGATAGCAGCGACGGCGCCGACAGCGCTGGCGATAGTCCAGATGGCGGCGCAAGGGGCGGCCATCTCAGAACTTCACCACCAGCGCGGTGAACGGCCCGAACATCTGCATGTCGATCTCCTTGCCGTCGTTCTCGTAGTCGATCGACAGGTAGCGATACCCCAGCTCGGCGCTTACGCGCTCGGTGAAGGCGTAGTTGGCGCCCGCATACGCCTCCCACGTGAACTCCGATCCGACGCCGAAGCCGCCGATGTTCGCGGACGCGTTCAGCGTCACCCGTTCGGTGGCGGGATAGCCGACGCGGACCCCGACGATCGGGTCGAAGTAGGTCGTCGATTTCGACGCGCTCAGGGCCCCGGCCGTCACTGTCGTATCGAGCGAGACGAGGCGGCCGCCGCCGAAGCCGTCGACGAAGGCGCCTCCGTCCTCCCACAACCGCCACGCCGCGGCGCCGGTGAACATGAAGAGATCGTTCGCCACGCTTTGCCGGCCGCCGAGCGGGCCGGTCTCCGACACCCCAAGGTCGGTGAAGAACACGTCGCCGAACAGCCCGAGCCGCCCGCGCCGCGCCTCGGCGGTGCCGAATACGCCGAAGTTCAGCGCCTCGAGGATTTCGGTGGCGCTGGTCGAGACGTCGGCGCTCACCGAGCCGCCGGGCCTGTCGATGGTGGCGTCGACCTCCATCGCCGGGAACCAGCCGTAGGCGGAGACGATGAAGTCCCAGTCCTCGGCGGCGGCTGTCGTGGCGGCGAGGAAGGCGCAGAGCGATGCGATGCTGCGTTTCATGACGGGTCCTGAGGGTCGGGGAGGCGGGCGGCGAAGAAGGGCGGCGAGTCGGACCAGAGGTCGCCGCTGTCGAACAGGCGGCCGCCGAAATCGAACAGGCACTGCATGAAGGCCCGGTCGAACTCCTCGGTTGGGTCCGGACAGGGAATGGCCGCAGGCACGGCCGTCACGTGGAAGCCGATGCCGTCGCGCTGCGCGATGGCGTGCAGCCGGTAGACGTCGCCGATCGCGCTGCCGCGGATGAGCGAGCTCACAGCCGCGCCGCCGATGCTGGCCACGCGCGGGCGGAGCGTCCGGTAGGGCGGGAGGAGGTTGTTGT
>NZ_DAIQNN010000177.1:0-3727 GCF_036788415.1 Rubrimonas sp.
CGCATCCTCGGCGAGGCCTCCGGCGTGACGGCCGCCTATTCGATGGAGCGCGGCGTGATCCGTCCGATGATGGCGGCGGCGGGCGACCGCGTCGCGGTGTCGGACCCGGCGACGGGGCAGATCGCGATCGTCGACGCCGAAACCATGACCGTGGTCGAACGGGTGACCGTCGGCGGCGCCCCGCAATCGCTGCTGCTGCTCGCGGCGGAAGCCGACCACGCCCACTGACCCGAACGAACGATCCGCGGAACGCGAGGGCGAAAGCCGCCGCGTTCCGCCGCGAGACCACCGGAGACCCGCCATGACCACAGCCGCCGCAGCCGCGCGCCCATCCGCTCCAGGTTCCGCCGCCCCGTCGGCCACGCGCGTGCTCCATGTCGCCGAGCCCGAATGCCTGCTACGCATCGGTGAGATCGGCGTCGCCGCGGCCATCTGGCGCCGCGCGCCCGACCCGGTCTTCGCGGCCTGGATCGACGCCCTGCCGCCCGAGCGCCTGCCCAGCCTGCGGGCGGCCATGCCCCACAGCCTCGCGGGCGAGGCCGTGATCGCGGCCTGCGACGGCGCGGGCCTTTCCCCTGGCCGCGAACGCGACCTGCTGGCGGGCGACGTCGCGGCGCTCGCCCTGCTCTTCGCGCGCGCCGCGCGCGCCCCGATGATCCGCCTGCGGCTCGACGTCGTCCGCACCGACAGCTGCCGCAAGTTCCACGTCGACAATGTCCGGCTGCGGTTGCTCTGCACCTATCGCGGGCCGGGCGCCGACTATGGCGTGGCGCCCCGCGGCGAGACGCCGGACCGGATCGACCGCGCTCCCCGCGGCGCCGCAGCGCTGTTCCGGGGCCGGCGCTGGCCGGGAGAGACAACCGGCCTCGTCCATCGCTCGCCGCCGATCGAGGGGACCGGCGAGACGCGGCTGCTGCTCGTGATCGATCCGTTCGAGCCGGATGACGAGGACGACTGACTGAGGTGCGGGGCGAGATCGTCCCGGCCCACAGATCGCCGAACGAAACATCAACCGACAGGGAGACCACGCCCATGAAAACCCGCGCCGCCATCGCCTGGGCGCCCAACCGCCCGCTGGAGATCGAGGAGATCGATCTGGAGGGGCCGAAGGACGGCGAGGTTCTCGTCCGGATCGTCACGACGAGCCTCTGTCAAACCGATGTCTTCACGCTCTCGGGCGAGGACCCCGAGGGTCTGTTCCCCTGCATTCTCGGACATGAAGCCTGCGGCGTGGTCGAGGAAGTGGGCAAGGGCGTCACCTCGGTGGTCCCGGGCGATCACGTGATCCCGCTCTACATCCCCGAGGATCCGAACTGCCCCTACATCAAGTCCGGCAAGACCAATCTCTGCCAGACCATCCGCAAGACCCAAGGCGCCGGCGTGATGCCCGACGGCACGTCGCGCTTCTCCTACAAGGGCAAGCCGATCCTGCATTACATGGGCACGAGCACCTTCAGCGAATACACGGTGCTGCCGGAGATCTCGGTGGCGAAGATCTCGCCCGAGGCGCCGCTGTCGAAGGCCTCCGTCATGGGCTGCGCCGTGCCGACCGGTATCGGGGCGGTGCGCAACACCGCCAAGGTCGAGGCGGGCGCGAGCGTGGCGGTGTTCGGCCTCGGCGCGGTCGGCATGGCGGTCATCCAGGGCGCGGTGCTGAACGGCGCGTCGCGGATCATCGGGATCGACGTCAACCCCAACAAGTTTCCGCTCGCCATGTCGCTCGGCGCGACCGAGTGCGTCAACCCGAAGGACCACGTGCAGCCGATCCAGGACGTGCTGGTGGAGATGACGAATGGCGGTCTCGACTACACCTTCGAGGCGGTCGGCAACGTCACCCTGATGCGCGCTGCGCTCGAGGCGTGCCACAAAGGATGGGGCGAATGCACCGTCATCGGCGTCGCCGGCGCCGGGCAGGAGATCGCCACGCGGCCGTTCCAGCTCGTCACCGGCCGCGTCTGGCGCGGCACGGCTTTCGGCGGAGTGCGCGGCCGCAGCCAGCTTCCGGGCATGGTGGACGAGTGGCTGCGGGGCGACTTCGACATCGATCCCTACATCACCCACCACATGAAGCACGAGCAGATCAACACGGCCTTCGATCTGCTGAAGGCTGGCGAGTCGATCCGCTCAGTGATCCATTTCCGCCCCGACGACACGATGACGGTCAACTCTCTGCCCGGGAAGATCTTGGCGGGCTGACGCGAGCGGGCGCAAATGCGCGGCGGCCAGGCCGCCGCGTCGCAAGCCCGACCCCTCTGGCGACAATGTCCCGCAAAGAGAGCATCGTGCCATTCTTCGACCCGGATGACGTCGCCGCGCTGACGCTCAGGAGGGCGGACGCCGAGCAGGTGCTCGATCTGCGTGGGGTGTCGGTCGAGGACGCCCGCGCAGCCGTCCAGCGTTTGCTGGACCAGCGCCGCTTCAGTACCGCGGCCACGCTTCTCGTTCTAATCGACCCGGCAGGGCCGCAAAGCGGAAAGACCCTGTTTCTGCCGGTCGGCCGCCAACTGCTCGATGCGCGACGGCGCGGGGTCATCGCCGCTGTCGCGCCGCTGGCCGACCCCGCGGGCGGCGGCTTTCTCGTGATCACGGCCGGGCGCGGCTGCGACGCGGATTAGCGCATCGTGACATGGCGACACGTCGCTCAGGACGCGTACGGATTCGCGCACCTCACGCCGAACGCGGCCCGGCGACGCCTTCGGTCGCCGACAGCTCCGCCGCCGCGCGCTCGAACCACTCGATCACGCGCCGCCGATGCGCGTCGCCCCAGGTATTGACGAAGCGGAGCGTCGGATAAGCTTCCGCGTCGCGCAGTTCCGCGAGACGTTCGACGCAGAAGGCGCGCGTCAGCGGAATGCCGCAATCGACTGTGATGCAGGTTTTCCAGTCTTCGTATGTCTCGAGCCGCTTCACCATCTGTTCGATCCATCCCAAGGGCGATAGCGCCGATGCGCGAGCATTCGCGCGCGCCTCACAGCTGCGTCGGGTTCGGCAAATCGCCGTATGCGGTCTTCGGATCGAAGAGCTTGTCGGTCTCGACGAAGGCGAGCGCGCCGTCGGCTTCGATGCGGCGGTAGAAGCAGGAGCGATAGCCGACATGGCAACTTGCGCCGGAGCCGCTGACGGCGACGCGCAGAAGCAGCGCGTCCTGGTCGTCGTCGATCCGCGCCTCGACGACGCGCTGCGTCAGGCCGCTGACAGCGCCCTTTCGCCAGATCGCCCGCCGCGACCGGCTCCAATAATGCGCCTCGCCGGTGTTCAAGGTGAGGCGCAGCGCGGCCTCATCCATCCAACCGAGCATGAGCACCGCGCCGGACACGGCGTCCACGGTCACGCAGGGCATCAGCCCGTCCGCGCCGAAGCGCGGCGCAAGCGTGAGGCCCTCCTCGACGGCTTCGACAGAGTCCCGCGGGGCGAAGGCGATCGGACGCGTCATGGGCTTTCCTCATAAAAAGTTATGCTATAACATATCTAAACACACTGGGAGACCTCGTCCATGCTGTTCAAGCCGCGCCGGATCCCCGTGACGCTGCTGACCGGCTTTCTCGGGGCTGGCAAGACGACTGTCCTCAACCATCTGCTGCGCGCGGCGCGCAGCGAGCGCATCGCGGTCATCGTCAACGAACTCGGCGAGATCGGCCTCGACCACGATCTGATCGAGACGTCGAGCGAGACGCTGGTGCTGATGGAATCGGGCTGTCTCTGCTGCTCGATCCGCGGCGATCTCGCC
>NZ_DAIQNN010000178.1:0-3637 GCF_036788415.1 Rubrimonas sp.
TCGTAGTTTGCGGGCGAGATCGAGAGCACGTTGTCGGACAGCGCCCCGAGGCCGTCGCGGAAGTCGGGGATGATGTAGCCGGCCGCCCCGCCGATCGTGGGAATCTCGATGCCCTGCTGCCGCATCGACCGAACGATGAGCAGACTGTCGTTGAGATAGGAGACAGGGAAGACGGCCTGCGCCCCCGAGCGGCGCAACTGGTTGATGAGCGGGCTCACATCGGTGATGCCGAGCGGGTAGGCCTCGTCCATCGCGATCTCGATCCCGGCCTCGGCCGCACCGGCCCGCAGCCCCGCCGATTGCGACGTGCCGTAGGCGGTGTCCTCGTACATGATCGCGATACGCTCGAGCGGCCGGCCGTTCCGTTCCGCCAGCTGGCGCGTGTACTGGAACTGCGCCGCGCCGATCGCGCTGCCGACCGAGACGACCTGGAAGACGTTCTCGAACCCGCGCCCGGTGATCTCGTCGGAAAACGACATGGTCATCAGCGGGACGCCCCGGCGCTCGGTCACCTCCGAGATCGCCAGCGTCAGGGACGACGCGAACGCCCCGAGCACGGCCACGACGTTGTCCTGCGACATCATTCGCTGGGCGACGGTCGCCGCCTGCGTCGGGTTGGACGTCGCGTCGGCGATGATGAGGTTGATCTGCGCCCCTCCCATCGACTGGATGCCGCCGGCGGCGTTGATCTCGTCGGCGACGAGCTGGATGCCGTTGCGCGAGTTGATGCCGAACTGGGCGTTCGGGCCGGACAGCGGCTGGATCACGCCGATGTTGATGGTCTGTTGCGCGAAGGCGGGCCGGGCGACCCACGGGGCCGCGAGCAGGGCCGTCCCGGCGCCCACGACATGGCGCCGCGTCACGCCGCTCAACTGCTTCGGTGCCTTCATCTCTGCGTCTCCCCCTTGGCTCATGCGGCCGATGGCGCAGCGTAGCCAGCGCGAAAATCGCCTGTCAAGCCGATTGACAGAATGTCCGACAATATACACGATCGGCGACACTGATGCGGAGCGGAACATGGGTTCGAACCTTTGGCTGAACCGCGATGACGTCACGCTCAGCGCCCGGCTGGTCCGGCGGTTGCGCGAGGCGATCATCGACGGAGAGTTTCGCCCCGGTCAGCACCTGAGCGAGCGCGAGCTCTGCGCCCTGTTCGGGGTGAGCCGGAGTCTCGTGCGCGAGGCGGTCCAGACGCTCGCCGCCGAGGAGCTCATCACCCACGTGCCGCACAAGGGCCCGATGGTGACCCTGCTGAACCGCGAACAGGCGCGCGAGTTGTATCGGGTGCGGGGCGTGCTCGAGGGGCTCGCCTGCGCGGAGTTCGCCGCGAACGCCGGGGAGGACGACCGCGAGAGGCTCTTCGCCATCATGGAGCAGCTTCGCACGCTCTCGCCCGGCGACGCTCCCGAAGCGCTGGTCGCGGCCAAGAACGACTTTTACGACTGCCTGCTCAGCGGGGCCTGCAATCGCATCCTGCGTCAGATGTTCACGCAGTTGAACAACCGGATCGTGCAGTTGCGCCGGTTCTCGTTGTCACAGACGGGCCGTTTGCCCATCACCATCGCCGAGATCGACGCCGTGATCGACGCGATCCGCCGTCGTGACGCGAACGAAGCGCGCCGACTGGCCGAGGCGCATGTCGCAGCGGCCGGGCGGGTCGCGGATGCGCGTTTCGCAGACTTCGAGAAATCCGGCGCCAGGAAGGACGGGATCGTTCAGGATGGATAAGGCGACATGCGAAAAGGGCATGAAGATCCGGCGCGAGACGCTGGGCGACGCCTATGTGGACAAGGCCCTTTCGCAGGCCGACGAGTTCACCGGCGATCTGCAGGAACTCGTCACGACCTATTGCTGGGGCGAGGTCTGGGGTCGTGACGGCATCGACCGCAAGACACGCTCGATCATCAACCTCGCGATGATCTCGGCGCTCAATCGTCCGCACGAGCTGGCCGCGCCTGTGCGCGGCGCCGTCAACAACGGCGTCAGCCGCGACGAGATCAAGGAGGTCCTGCTGCAGGTCGGCATCTATTGCGGCGTTCCCGCGATGGTTGACAGCTTCCGCATCGCGCGCGGCGCGTTCGACGAGATGAAGGATGGCTGAGGATCGGATCGGCTTCATCGGCATCGGCGCGATGGGCGCGCCGATGGTGCGCCGCCTGGTCCGGGCCGGCCGAAAGCCGGTGGTTCAGGACGTCAACCGCGGAGCCGCCGAGCTCATCGGGGCGGAGGCGGGCCTCGAGATCGCGGAAAGCCCGTCCGCACTCGCGCGCAGGTGCGCGGTCGTGATCCTGATGCTCCCCGACTCCGGCATCGTGGAGCGTGTCTGCCTCGGGGAGAAGGGGCTCGCCGAGGGATTGTCTCCGGGTGCGGTGATCGTGGACATGAGTTCGTCCGATCCCGTGCGCACGCGCGACCTCGGCGGCGCCCTCGCCGATCGGGGCGTCGCGCTGCTCGACGCCCCTGTCTCGGGCGGGGTGCGAAAAGCCGCGGATGGCAGCCTCGCCATCATGCTCGGCGGCGACGACGCTGCGGCGATGGCGCGCGTGACGCCGGTCCTCGAGGCGATGGGCCGCGTGCGCCGGACCGGATCGCTGGGCTCGGGGCACGCAACCAAGGCGCTCAACAACTACGTCTCCGCGGCGGGTCTTGCCGCGGCCTGCGAAGCGGTGATCGTGGGTCGCGCGTTCGGGCTCGATCCGGCGACGCTGATCGAGGTGATCAACGTGTCGACCGGCCGCAACAACTCGACGGAGAACAAGGTCGTGCAGTTCATCCTGAGCGGTGAATACAAGCGCGCCGGCTTCTCCCTGCCGCTCATGGCCAAGGACGTCGGGCTCGCCGCCGCGCTCGCCGACCGGGTCGGCCGGCCCCTGCCGGGACTTCGGGCGGCGCGACGCCTCTGGAGCGACGCGCGCGATGCGCTGGGGCCCGAGGCCGACCACACCGAGATATTCCGCTTCATCGAAGGGGACGGGCGCGCCGACGATGCAGGCTGATCTCGACGGCTGGCTCACCCGAGCGGAGAACGACGGCGTGCTCGCGGATGCGTGCCGCGGGCTCGACCTCGTGCTGGAGTTGCGGGCCGGGGTCGCGATGGCGGCGCTGCGCCTGCAGAGCCCGCCAAGCCGGACAGACCCCGGCGCCACGTCCGATATCCTGATCGAGGGCGATGCGGCCGCCTTCGGTCAGATCATGCAGGCCCTTCCGCCACCGGGCATGCATTCCTTCGGTGCCGTCATCCGCCACGCCGTGGGGATCAAGGTTACGGCCGATCCCCTGAAGCAGGCGCTGGCTCTCGCGGCGCTCGAGCGGCTCTTCGAACTCGCCCGTCCGGGGATCGGCGATCCGGACGGCTTCACCTTCCCGCATGACCCCGGGGCCGTCCGTGGGCTGCGCCGCGAACTCGTCTGCGGTCGCGGGCGAACGGCGCTCATCCACTGGCTCGAGGCCGGCGAAGGGACGCCCCTCGTCTTCCTGCACACGGCGGGCGCGGACAGCCGGCAATTCCTTCATCAACTGGCCGACACCGAGTTGCGGTCGCGGTTCCGCATGATGGCGTTCGATCTGCCCTGGCACGGCGCGTCCACGGGTGAGGACGGCGACGAGGCCGCGGCGGGGTATGTGCTCACGGAGGCCG
>NZ_DAIQNN010000179.1:0-3631 GCF_036788415.1 Rubrimonas sp.
TCATCAACGTCTACGCCTTGCGCATCGTGCGCAAGTATCGCGAAATCTACGATTGAGGGCCGACCGATGACCGACGCGACAGCGCCCGCGCCCGCCGCCCAGGCCCCCAGCTTCGACTGGTCCGGCCCCAAGTTCAGCGCCCATCTCGCCAAGCGCAAGCGCAGCCAGCTGTGGCTGAAGGCGGGGGGCATCTTCGCCATCAGTTTCGCCTTCGCGACACTGTTCCTTCTGATCGCGTCGCTCGTCAGCACCGGCTGGCAGGCCTTCCGCCAGACCCACGCGACCATCGAGGTCTACGTGAACCCCGATCTGGTCAGCGCCGAGGACCCGTTCCGCGCCAACTGGCGGAGGGTCATGCAGGACGCCATGCAGGCGACCTTCCCCGAGATCGAAGGCGCGGCCGACCTGCGCAGGCTGAACGGCATGCTCAGCAACGGGGCCGCCTTCATCGTACGCGACCGCGTGGTGGCCAACCCGGCCCTGATCGGCCGCGAGATCATTGTGACGGTGCCGTTCTCGGACCCCTACGACCAGCTCGCCAAGGGCCTGATCGACCGCGAGACGCCGGAGGAGTTCCGCCGGCTGAAGGCGGACGAGATCGCCTGGTTCGACGACCTGCAGGCGCGCGGCCTCGTCAGCAAGCCGTTCAACTGGACCCTGTTCACCAGCGCCGACAGCCGTTTCCCCGAGCTCGCGGGCCTGCGCGGGGCGCTGCTGGGCACCTTCTGGGCGCTGCTGGTGTGCTTCGTGATCTCGTTCCCCGTCGGCATCGGCGCGGCGATCTACCTCGAGGAGTTCGCCAAGAAGGACCGCTGGAACGACATCATCGAGATCAACATCAACAACCTCGCGGCCGTGCCCTCGGTGGTGTTCGGCCTGCTGGCTCTGGCGGTGTTCCTCGGCTGGTTCGGCATGCAGCGCTCGGCCCCCTTCGTCGGCGGGCTGACGCTCGCGCTGATGACGCTTCCGACCATCATCATCGCCACCCGCGCGGCGCTGAAGGCGGTGCCGCCCTCGATCCGCGAGGCCGCGCTCGGCGTCGGGGCCTCGAAGCAGCAGGTGGTGTTCGGCCATGTGCTGCCGCTGGCGATGCCGGGCATCCTGACCGGCACCATCATCGGGCTGGCCCAGGCGCTCGGCGAGACCGCGCCCCTGCTGCTGATCGGCATGAACGCGTTCATCACCGCCGCCCCCGCCGGTCCCTTCGACACGGCGACCGCCCTGCCGACCCAGATTTTCATCTGGGCCGACAGCCCCGAGCGCGGCTTCGTCTCGCGCACCTCGGCGGCCATTCTGGTGCTGCTGGGCTTCCTGATCCTGATGAACGCCCTTGCCGTGTTCCTGCGCCGGCGCTTCGAACGCCGCTGGTGATGCCGCCCGACGCCCCCTGCCCCGCCCGTTCCTGAGGAGCCTCCCATGGCCCATGCCGAAACCACGCTGTCGCCGGGCGCCGCCACGAACGCCGCCCCGGTGAAGATGACAAACCGCGACGTCAACGTGTTCTACGGCGACACCCACGCCATCAAAGATGTCAGCATCGACATCCTCGACAAGACCGTGACCGCCTTCATCGGCCCGTCCGGGTGCGGCAAGTCGACCTTCCTGCGCTGCCTCAACCGCATGAACGACACGATCGACATCTGCCGGGTGACAGGCGACCTGCTGCTCGACAACGAGAACATCTACGCGCCGAGCATCGACCCGGTGCAGCTGCGCGCCCGGGTCGGCATGGTGTTCCAGAAGCCCAACCCGTTCCCCAAGTCGATCTACGACAATGTGGCCTACGGACCCCGGATCCACGGCCTGACCAGCAGCAAGGCGGAACTCGACCACGTCGTCGAGACGGCGCTGCGCAAGGCCGCGATCTGGAACGAGGTGAAGGACCGGCTCGACAGCCCCGGCACCGGCCTGTCGGGCGGGCAGCAGCAGCGCCTGTGCATCGCGCGCGCCATCGCCACCGCGCCCGAGGTGCTGCTGATGGACGAGCCCTGCTCGGCGCTCGACCCCATCGCCACCGCCCAGGTCGAGGATCTGATCCACGAACTGCGCGAGAATTTCGCTGTCGTGATCGTGACCCATTCGATGCAGCAGGCGGCGCGCGTCAGCCAGAAGACCGCGTTCTTCCACCTCGGCGTGCTGCCCGAATACGACGACACGGAAAAGATCTTCAGCAACCCGTCGGACAAGCGCACCCAGGATTATATCACGGGTCGCTTCGGCTGACGCAGGAGGAACCGCCGGGCAGGCGCGCCGCCAGACGCGCGCCGCCCGGTCTGCCCGGGGGCAAGAGAGAGCAGTGCCGCACATCGTCGCCGCGTTCGACACCGACCTGCAGCGGTTGCAGACCAAGATCTCCGAGATGGGCGGGCTGGCCGAGGAGCTTCTCAGCCACGCCCTCGAGTCCGTCCAGCGACGCGACGCCGACCTCGCCGCCGAGGTCGTGGCGCGCGACCGCGCGCTCGACCGCATGGAGGCCGAGCTCGAGCAACTTGCGATCCGCACCCTACTACTTCGCCAGCCCGTCGCGCAGGACCTGCGCGAGACCATCGCGGCGCTGAAGATCGCCTCGACGCTCGAGCGCATCGGCGACCTGTCGAAGAACATCTCTCGCCGGGCGCAGCTGTTGTCGCGCAACCAGCCCGTGCGGCTGGCGGCGCCGGTGGTGCGCATGGGCCGGCAGACGCTGGTGCAGCTGACCGAGGTGCTCGACGCCTACACGGCGCGCGACACCGCGATTGCCGTCTCGGTCTGGCGCCGCGACGTCGAAATCGACGAAATCTACAATTCGCTGTTCCGCGAACTCATCACCTACATGATGGAGGATCCGCGGACCATAACCATGTGCAGCCAGCTGATGTTCGTTGCAAAGAACCTCGAACGCATCGGCGACCACACCACCTTCATTGCGGAAATGGCCTACTATGTCGTCGAAGGCGAACGACTTGGAGATGATCGACCGAAGGGCGACCCGGTCGATACGATGCTCGACTTCGACGTCTGAACGGAGAACCCGGATGAGCGCGCGGATATTGGTCGTCGAGGACGAGGAGGCGCTGTGCGCCCTGCTCGACTACAACCTCAAGAAGGAGGGCTTTGCCGTCAGCCTGTGCCGCGACGGCGAGGAGGCCATCGCCACCGTCGCCGACGAGAAGCCCGACCTGCTGCTGCTCGACTGGATGCTGCCCAAGGTCTCCGGCATCGAGATCTGCCGCCAGGTCCGGGTGCGCAGCGAACTGCGCGACCTGCCCATCATCATGCTGACCGCCCGCGGCGAGGAGGACGACCGCATCCGCGGGCTCGACACCGGTGCCGACGACTACCTCACCAAGCCCTTCTCGATGACCGAGCTGCTGGCCCGGGTGCGCGCCGTGCTGCGCCGCACGCGCCCCACCCTGTCGGGCGACGTGGCCACCTTCGGCGACATCATCCTCGACCGCGAGACGCGGCGCGTGCGCCGCAGCGACCGCGAGGTGCATCTGGGGCCGACCGAGTTCCGGCTGCTCGACTGCCTGCTGCAGCGCCCGGGCCGGGTTTTCAGCCGCGAGCAACTGCTCGATCTGGTCTGGGGCCGCGACGTCTATGTCGAGGCGCGCACCGTCGACGTGCATGTCGGGCGGCTGCGCAAGGCGCT
>NZ_DAIQNN010000180.1:0-3603 GCF_036788415.1 Rubrimonas sp.
TGAGCCCGTCATCCTTGTAGCGCGGATCGACGCGGCGGCCGAAATCGCCCTGGGCCGCGGCGTCGACCACTTCGGCGACTGCGCTCTGGAGGGCGGCGCGCTCCCTGGCGGCTTCGGCGTCGCGGAGGCGGGCGGCCTCGGCTTCGGCGTCCATGCGGCGCTTCTCGATCCCGGCTTTCTGGAAGGATTTGAGCGCGCGGGCCATGGCGCCGAGTTCGTGGCGGTGCTGGTCGCCCTCGACCGCCATCTCCAGATCGCCCCCCGCCATCCGCGTCATCACCCCGGCCATCCCGGCCACGGCGCCGGCGATCCACCGACCGATCAGGAAGGCCAGCGCCGCCCCCAGAAGCAGGGCGCCCGCGCCGATGATCAGCGAGACCGACTGCGTGCGCGCCATGCTGTCGGCGGCCTGCGGACCGAGCGCGTTCTGCCGACCGACCACCGCCTGATGCGCCTCGGCCAGAGCGCGGCTGAGCTTCGGCCCGATCTCGTAGGCGAGGCGGTCGTCTTCCCGCGCCGCGGCGCCGATGGCTTGGGCGGCGGCGGCGAGGCGCTCGGCGACGGCGTCGATCTCCGCTTCCACGGCCCCGCGAAGCTCGCTCAGGCGCGGCGTGTCGAAATCCGGGGCAAGTTTGGCGAATTCGTTGCGGACGACGTCGATGCGGTTGATCGCCCAGTTCAATTCGGCCTGGTCGTGATCGGCCATGTAGATCGCCGCGCGCAGACGCCCCTGGAAGGCGTAGATGGAGACATGCGCGACTTCGAGCGCGAGCTCCGGCTCGCCCGACATGGCCAGCGTCCGGATGAGCTGGTCGAGGGCGACGAACAATGCGCCGCCGGTGGTCTGGAAATCGCGCCACAGGGCGCGCCCGCTGCGCACCGCCTCGACCTGGCGCTCGAAAGCCGCGCGATACTCCGCCGAGAGCGGCGCGAGGGCGGCGATTCGGGCGGCGGTTTCGGGGTCGGCGAAGCTCTCCGCCGCCTGCGCCGTCGCCGCGTCGATGGCGTCGAGCTGGGCGCGGACAGTGTCGGCGCCGGCGTCGGATGGGTCGGCGGCGTAGATCAACCGTTCGAGCCGGGTTTCGCCGAGCGTCTCGACGATCTCCGAGATGCCGAGCGAATCGCGCGCAGTGGCGCGATAGTCGGCGAAGACGCCGATCAGCCCGCTCACCGAGACGAAGGCGAAGGCGGCGAGGCCTGCGAGCAGCGCGAGCACCACAGTGAAACCGGCATGGATCCGGGCGGATATTCCGAGGGCGGCGAGCATCCGAGAAACTCCCGGCGGTTGAATGCGTCTCTCGTCTAGGTCGCAATCCGTTTCGCCTCGGTTACCGAACCGGCGCAGACTTGACGCGAAGCGCCCGCGCGTCGATGTCACGCGCGATGTTTCGCGATTCCTCAGCCGATTCCGCGCCGTTCCGCCCGCCCACCCGCGACGAAGGTCTGATGCTCATGGCCGCCTTCGCGCCTGCGATGGGCCGCGCCTACGCCGCGCGCCGCAACCATGATCTCGGTCCCGCCGACCGGGGGAACGTCTCGATGCTCTCGCCCTGGGTGCGGCGACGGCTGGTGCTCGAATCGGAACTGGTCGCCGCGGCGCTCGACGCGCATGGGCCGGCCGCGGCGGAGAAGTTCGTCCAGGAGGTGTTCTGGCGCAGCTACTGGAAGGGCTGGCTGGAGATGCGGCCCTCGGTCTGGACCGCCTATCGCCTCGGCGTCGCCCGCGACCGGGAAGCCGCCGACCCGGAGGCGCTCCGGGCGGCGGAGGCGGGCGAAACCGGGATCGCCTGCTTCGACGCCTGGGCGCGCGAGCTGGAGACCACCGGCTATCTCCATAATCACGCGCGGATGTGGTTCGCATCGATCTGGATCTTCACGCTCGGCCTGCCCTGGCGGCTCGGGGCCGACCTGTTCCTGCGCCGCCTGCTCGACGGCGACCCGGCGTCGAACACCCTGTCATGGCGCTGGGTGGCGGGGCTGCACACCACCGGCAAGCGTTATGTCGCCGATCCCGGCAACATCGCGACATACACCGGCGGGCGCTACCGCCCCGGGCCGGGAGAGCTCGCGCGCGCGCCCGCCCCGCTGGTCGAGGACGCCCCCGCGCCCGCCCCGGCGCCCATCGGGCCGGCGGGGCGGCTCGACCCCGGCGCGCCCTGCGCTTTGCTGATCACCGAGGAGGACCTGACGCCCGAGACGCTGGGCCTCGAGTTGGGTGGGATGCGGGCGACGGCGGCGCTGTCGATGACCGATGCGCGGTCCGACGCCCCAGTCTCGCCGCTGGTCTCAGCGTTCGACCGGGGCGCGCTTGCGGATGCGGCGGCGCGGGCGCAGGCCGCCGGCGCGCCGGCGGCGGAGCTTCTGCGAAACGTCGCGGCGGAGGACCTCGTCGGTTGGGCGCGGCGCGCCCGCGCGCCGCAGATCGCGACCGGCTGGGTTCCCGTGGGCCCTGTGCGCGACTGGCTCGACGCGGCGGCCCCGGCGCTCCGGCAGGCCGGCATGCGGCTCGTCATGCTGCGCCGGCCCTGGGACGACGCGGTGTGGCCGCACGCGACTGCGGGGTTCTTCCGGGTGAAGCGCGAAATCCCCGCGCTGCTGCGCCGCCTTCTCTGAGGCTCAGCCGAACAGGCGCTTGAGCAGGCGCTTCCACCAGCTCAGCTTCTGCGGCCCCGCCTCGGCGGAGGCGGCGCCGGGCGTGGCGGGGGCCGCGACCGGTTCGACGACCGGCTGCGGCGCGCGCGCCGTCTCGGGCGCGGCGGGAGAGGGGGGCGCGGCCTCGACCGGCGCTGCGTCCGGGCCTTCGACCTGCGCCTTGAACGCGCCGAAGAACTGATCGGCGAGCTTGCGGGCGAAGCCGTCGATGAGTCGCGAGCCGAGCTGGGCGATCTTGCCGCCCATCTTCACCTCGACGCCGTAGCTGAGTTCGGTGCCGCCCGGCGCGTCGGCCAGCGACACGTCGGCCTCGCCCTTGGCGAAGCCCGCAGCGCCGCCCTTGCCCTCGCCGACGATGCGGTAGCTGTTGGGCGGGTTGACGTCGAGCAGATCCACCTGGCTCTTGAAGGTCGCCGAAACCGGGCCGACCTTCTGCTTGATCACGGTCTCGAATCTGTTCTCGCCGACCGCGTCGAAGGACTGGCAGCCCGGCATGCACGCCTTCAGCACTTCGGGATCGTTAAGCGCCGCCCACACCGTGGCCCGATCCGCCGCGATGATCTGCTTTCCTTCTAGTCTCATGAGCGTTTCTCCCCGTCTGCGCCGGTTCCGGTCGGTTGGTGTTCGTTGGGCCTGAGCCTAGGCGCGCCGCGCCTTTGCGGCAGCCGACGCGCGCGCCGCGCGCGCATTGGACGCAATTCCGGCAAATGACCCGGGGCCGAAGGACAGCGCGGGCGGCGCGGGGCCGCCCGCGAGAGCGCGTCGATCAGCCCGCGCGGTTGGCGATCAGGTCCTGCACCACCGACGGATCGGCGAGCGTCGAGGTGTCGCCGAGCGAGCCGGTGTCGTTCTCGGCGATCTTGCGCAGGATTCGGCGCATGATCTTGCCCGAGCGCGTCTTGGGCAGGCCGGGCGACCACTGGATCACGTCCGGCGCGTAGAACGGCCCGT
>NZ_DAIQNN010000181.1:0-3547 GCF_036788415.1 Rubrimonas sp.
GCCGACAGCCCGAACCGCTCACCGCGGATCGTCCGCAATCTCCGCCATCCCCACCGGTCGGGGCCCCGGCGCCTCCCAGCGGAAGCGGCGTTCGACCTCGCTGATCGCGACGTCGTTGATGCTGGCCTCGCGACGCTCCATGTAACCCTCGGCGTCGAACTCCCAGTTCTCGTTGCCGTAGCTGCGCCACCACTGGCCGTCCGCATCGTGCCATTCGTACTGGAACCGCACGGCGATGCGGTTTCCCCAGAAGGCGTGGAGGTTCTTGACCAGCCGGTACTCGCGCTCCCGCTCCCATTTGCGCGTCAGGAACGCGACGATCGCGGGGCGGCCGGCGAAGATCTCGGAGCGGTTCCGCCAGCGGCTGTCCGGGGTGTAGGCCATCGCGACCCGCTCCGGGTCGCGACTGTTCCATGCGTCCTCGGCCATGCGCACCTTCCTGCGCGCGGCGGCCTCGTCGAAGGGGGGAACGGGTGGGCGGGTCATGGGCAGCCTCGCGCGAGGAGAGGGGAGCGCCGAGCCCCCCGCCCGCCTCTCACCAGTTGTTGTACTTCAGGAACTTGCCGGTCATTTCGACCTTCACCCGGTCGCCCTTGGGGTGCTCGACTCGGGTGATCTGCATGTCGAAGTCGATGGCGGACATGATGCCGTCGCCGAACTTCTCCTGGATCAGCGCTTTCATCGTGGGCCCGTAGACCGCGATGATCTCATAGAGACGATAGATGCAGGGGTCGGTCGGCACGGACTGAGACCATTCCTTCGTCGGCGGCTCCATCAGCACCAGCGCGGCCTCCTGCGGCAGGCCCAGCACGCTGACGGCGGCCTCGGCGGCCTCTTTCGGCATCGAGTTCATGCCCATCAGCGCCGAGTGCGTCCACACCGGCGACATGCCGATCTTGGCCGCGATCTCCTCCCACGACATGCCGCTTTGCTTCTTGGCGGCCAGCGCCATTGCGGCGACGTCGTCCTTGGTCATCATCGGCTCCACGAACGCGGTTCTCGTCATCGGGTCGTTCTCCCTCTCTACTCGTTGACGGCGGCGAGGCGGGGCCGGCCCGGCGCGGGGCGCGGCTCCTCGTCCTCGAAGCGGATGGTCTCCGGCGCCACGGGCCTCCCCTCGCGCCGCCCGGCCAACCCCCGTGAGCGGCGGGAAAGGAAGTGCACCAGGTGGTTGCGGATGCGGTAGAAGTGCGGGTGCTCGATGATCTCGTCGCGCCGACGCGGGCGGGGGATCGAGATCTCGACGGATTCCGCCACGCGGGCGAAGGGACCGTTGGTCATCAGCAGGATGCGGTCCGCCAGCAGGATCGCCTCGTCCACGTCGTGGGTGATCATGAAGACGGTCTGGTGCGTCTCGCTCCATATCTTCAGCAACTCGTCCTGGATCGAGCCGCGGGTCAGCGCGTCAAGCGCGCCGAACGGCTCGTCCAGCAGCAGAAGCTGCGGCTGGGTGGCGAAGGCGCGGGCGATGCTGACGCGCTGGCGCATGCCGCCCGAGAGCTGGCTCGGCTTGCGATGCTCCGCGCCGCCGGTCAGGCCCACGAGCTCCAGATACTTTATTGCGTGGGCGCGCACCTGCTCCCGGCTCCACTTCGGGTTCCGCGCGCCGACGCCGAAGGTGACGTTCTGTAGCGCCGTCAGCCACGGCAGCAGCGAGTAGTTCTGGAACACCACGCCGCGCTCCAGCGATGGCCCGCGCACCTCGCGACCGTCCATCACCACCGCACCCTCGCTCGCCTCGTCGAGCCCCGCGAGCACGTTCAGGATGGTAGACTTGCCGCAGCCCGAGTGGCCGATGATGCAGACGAACTCACCCTTCTCTACCCCGAAGGTGACATTCTCGAACACCGTCAGCGGCTCGCCTTTCGGCGTCGGAAAGCGCTTGGCGAGACCTTCGACCGACACGAACGGTTTCATGGCGTCACTCCGCGAACTGAACGGCGCGCTGGACGCGCGCGAAGGCGGCGTCGAGCAGCATGCCCACCACGCCGATCATGAGGATCGAGAAGATCACGGAAGTCAGGTCGAGGTTGTTCCACTCGTTCCAGACGTAGTAGCCGATGCCGGTGCCCCCCACGAGCATCTCCGCCGCCACGATCACCAGCCACGCGATGCCGATCGAGATGCGCATCCCCGTCAGGATGGTGGGCGCCGCCGCCGGCAGGATGACGGTGAAGGCGGTGCGCAGGGCGCCGAGTTCGTGGGTGCGGGCGACGTTGATCCAGTCCTTCCGCACGCCGGCGACGCCGAAGGCGGTGTTGATCAGCATGGGCCAGATCGAACAGATGAAAATGACGAAGATCGCCGAGGCCTGACTGTCGCGGATCACGAACAGCGCCAGCGGCATCCACGCCAGGGGCGAGATCGGCCGCAGCACCTGGATGAAGGGGTCGAGCGCGCGGTGCATCAGCGGCGACATGCCGATGAGAAAGCCCAGCGGAATCGCGAGGGCGGCGGCGAGGAAGTAGCCCGTCAGCACGCGCTGGAGCGAATAGCCGATCTGGATGCCGATCCCCATGTCGTTGGAGCCGCGGACGTAGAACGGGTCCGACAGCTCCGCCCACGCCTTCGCCGCGACTTCGGACGGCGCGGGCAGGCCAGCCTTCGGCGCCGCCATGCCCATCAGGATCTCGTATTCGGTCAGTTCGCCGGTCGCCCCGCCGCGGGCGGTGACCGACAGCTCCCAGGCCGTGAGTCCGACCGCGAGGATCAGCACCGACAGCAGGGCTGCGCGCAGGCGCGGCGGCAGGGTCCAAGTCATCGGCTCAGGTCCGGCCGATGGCGAAGGAAGCGACATAGCCCTCCGGGTCCGCCGGATCGAAGACCTTGCCCATGATCGTGTGGGTCTTGTAGGTCTCGCTCGGAGGCTCGTAGCCCAGCTCTCGCATCACCGCCGCGGCGTCGGCGGCCAGATAAACCTGCTCGGCGATGCGGGCGTAATCGACATCGCCCTCGATGTACCCCCAGCGCTTCATCTGCGTCAGGATCCACACGCCCATCGAGTGCCACGGGAAGGGGTCGAAATCGATCCGGTCCGGCACGTCCTGGACATTGCCCAGCCCGTCGGCGAAACGGCCCGAGAGCACCTGCTGGATAACTGGCACGGGCTGGTTGAGGTAGTTGGGCGGCGCGATGGCCTCGGCGATCTCGGCCCGGTTGGCGGGGTTGGAGGCGTACTGCGTCGCATCGATGATGGCCCGCAGCAGGGCGCCGTAGGTGTTGGGCAGCTCGCGCGCGAAGCTGGCGGGCGCGGCGAAGGCGCAGCAGGGGTGGCCGTCCCAGAGGTCCTTGGTCAACAGGTGGATGAAGCCCACCCCCTCCCACACCGCGCGCTGGTTGAAGGGGTCGGGCGACAGGAAGCCGTCGAGGTTCCCGGCGCTGAGGTTGGCGACCATCTCCGGCGGCGGCGTCACGCGGATCTGGATGTCGGTGTCGGGGTCCAGACCGTGCTCGGCCACGTAGTAGCGCAGCAGGAAGTTGTGCATCGAGTATTCGAACGGCACGCCGAAGGTCATGCCCTTCCACATCTGCGGGTCGCGCTTGTCCT
>NZ_DAIQNN010000182.1:0-3489 GCF_036788415.1 Rubrimonas sp.
CCCGGTGGGGCGCCGCCTTGCCTGCGCCGCCCCCCCTCGTTAAACCCGCATCGGCTTATCGCGGGGGCGCGGCGCATGACGGATCTCAACACCCTGACCATCGCCGAGGCGCGCGACGCGCTGCGACGCGGCGACTGCACCGCGCGCGAGATCGCGCAGGACTGCATTTCCGCCATCTACGCGGCGTCGGCGCTGAACGCGGTGGTCGCGCCCACGCCGGAGAAGGCTCTCGCGATGGCCGACGCCGCCGACGCCCGCCTTCGCGCAGGCGGCGCGCCGGCGATGTGCGGCATCCCGCTCGGGATCAAGGACCTCTTCTGCACGGCGGGCGTGCGGAGCCAGGCGGCCTCCGACATTCTGCGCGACTTCGCGCCGTCCTATGAGAGCACCGTGACGGCGAAGCTCTGGGACGCGGGCGCCGTGATGCTCGGCAAGCTCAACATGGACGAATTCGCCATGGGCTCGTCGAACGAATCTTCGTGCTACGGCCCCGTCGCCTCGCCCTGGCGGCGGCGCGGCGACAACCGGCCCCTGACCCCCGGCGGCTCGTCGGGCGGCTCGGCTGCGGCGGTGAGCGCCGATCTGTGCCTCGCCGCGACCGGCACCGACACGGGCGGCTCGATCCGCCAGCCCGCCGCCTTCGTGGGCATCGTCGGGCTGAAGCCGACTTACGGGCGCGTCTCGCGCTGGGGGATCGTCGCCTTCGCCTCGTCGCTCGACCAAGCGGGGCCGATGACGAAAACAGTGCGCGACGCGGCGATCTTCCTGCAGGCCATCGCCGGCGACGACGAGAAGGACAGCACTTCCGCGCCCATCCCCGTCCCCGATTTCGAAGCCGCGCTCACGGGCGACATCCGCGGCCGCCGCATCGGCGTTCCGAAGGAGTACCGCCTCGACGGCATGCCCTCCGAGATCGAGGCGCTCTGGACGCGCGGCCGGGAGATGCTCGCCGACGCCGGCGCCGAGATCGTCGACATATCGTTGCCCCACACGAAATACGCGCTGCCCGCCTACTACATCATCGCCCCTGCCGAGGCCTCATCGAACCTCGCCCGCTATGACGGCGTGCGCTACGGGCTGCGCGCGGAGCTCTCTGCGGGCGACGGCGTGACGGAACTCTACGAGCGCAGCCGCGCCGAGGGGTTCGGCGCGGAAGTGCGGCGGCGCGTGATGATCGGCGCCTATGTGCTGAGCGCGGGCTATTACGACGCCTATTATCTGCGCGCGCAGAAAGTCCGCACGCTGATCCGGCGCGATTTCGAGCAGGTGTTCGCCCACGGGATCGACGCCATCCTGACGCCTGCCACCCCCTCGGCCGCCTTCGCGCTCGGGGAAGTGGGCGGCGACGACCCGGTGCAGATGTATCTCAACGATGTCTTCACCGTCACTGTGAACCTCGCAGGTCTCCCCGGCATCTCCGTGCCCGCCGGGCTCAGCGCCGAGGGGCTTCCGCTAGGCCTCCAGCTCATCGGCAAGCCCTGGGGCGAGGCGGAGCTGCTGAACGACGCCTATGCGCTCGAGCGCGCCGCCGGCTTCACGGCGCGTCCCGACCATTGGTGGTGAGTCGCAACTCTCGCCAGGCGCTTCAATGACGGGCGTCATGGCCGGCGCGGCGCGCCGGCGCGATCCTTGCGCGTCCTTTCAGAAGAGGGGAGCGCATCATGGTCGAAAGCACGCACAGCGCGGGGTTCTGGCCCGGCCTGCTCGACCCGCTGCGGCAGGCGGGCTCGCGGCTCGCCGACTGGGTGGCGCCGCGGTCCGAGGCCGCCGAGGAGCCGGACGGCTACGAGATCACGCTGGAGCTGCCCGGCGTGAAGCCCGAGGACGTCGAGGTTTCCGCGCATGACGGCGCGCTGACCGTCAAGGGCGAGAAGCGGGCCGAGCGCACCGAGTCTGGCAAGAGCTGGTTCTTCTCCGAGCGCGAATACGGGTCGTTCCAGCGCAGCTTCCGCCTTCCCGCCGACGCCGACGACGCGGGGATCACGGCCGATTTCGCCGACGGAGTGCTGCGGCTCAGGATCGCCCGGCGCGCCGAGACGGCGAAGAAGGCCCGCCGCATCGAGATCGCCGCTCGCTGAGCTGCGGTCGGCGCCGGTCCCGCAGCCGGGCGCGCGGCCCGATCCGACGCTCCAAGGTCGATCTTCCGCGCCAAAGGTCTCCGAACCGCGCGTGCGCGGATGCGGGCGCGTGGGGAGCGCCTCGGTCCCATCGGCCATTCGACCTCGGGCACTCGTCTCGCATGCGACGATCGATCGGCGGATCGGTCGCCGCATCGCAGTTGAGAGTATGCAATTTTCGGAGAATAATCATCACACGGCGGCGAGTCGCAGGTCCGACCTCCCTGCGCCTCGCCACCGGGTCACTTCATCGGACAGGAGCCTCCAGCCCATGCGCCCATTCCTCGTCGCTGTCGCCGCCAGTCTCGCGGCCGACGCCGCCTCGGCGCATTTCGGCATGATCATTCCCGCCGATCCCATGGTCTCGCAGGAGGAGGAGAGCAGCGTGCGCCTCGAACTCTCCTTCAGCCATCCCTTCGAGCGCGCCGGCATGACACTCGCCCGCCCGGCCGCGGTCACGGTGACCCACGACGGCGAGACGACCGATCTGCTGGGAGGTCTGGAGGACGCCCGGATCCTCGGCGAGGCCGGCTTCGCGGTCGTCGCGCCGCTCGAGCGCCCCGGCGCGCATGTCTTCGCCATGACTCCTCAGCCCTATTGGGAGCCCGCCGAGGACGCCTTCATCATCCATTACGCCAAGACCTATGTGTCGGCCTATGACGACGATTCGGGGTGGGACGCGACGCTCGGCCTGCCGGTCGAGATCGCGCCGCTGTCGCGGCCCTTCGGGCTCTGGGCGGGGAATCTGTTCCAAGGCGTCGTTCTGATCGACGGCGCGCCGACGCCCTTCGCCGAGATCGAGGTCGAGCACTATCCGCTCGACGCGCCGGGGGCGGCGCCCAGCGATCTGATGATCACGCAGACCGTCAAGGCCGACGCGAATGGCGTATTCAGCTACGCCGCCCCGCATCCGGGCTGGTGGGGCTTCGCCGCGCTCACGACCTCTAGCGAAACCATGCCGCGTGAGGGCGTCGAGAAGGCGGTCGAACTCGGCGGAGTGCTCTGGGTGCGCTTCGAGCCCTGGGCTCGAGAGTGAGCCGAGGGCGACTTTCGCCGGCTCGTCTTCCGCAGCTCGCGGGATCGCCCGGTTCGGCTTGAACCGTCGTCATTCAGCGGTTTTCGCGTGGCGCGCCCGAATTGCGCCACGATCCTGTGTGCACCGGCTCTGAGCAATCCAAAAGTGCTCATAAAGACAGGTACTTGCAGGTTTTTCTGTCTCGATTGGTCCGGGTCCTTCCCAATAAGGCCTGTCCGTCCCACCTTTTTTCCGAGGGGAGAATTGAGGGGACGATTCATGAAGGCAGCCCTAGGCCGTGTGGACGAATTGACACAGGTGCAGGTTTCCAGATTCCCGCGCCGCGACTTGTCTGAT
>NZ_DAIQNN010000183.1:0-3469 GCF_036788415.1 Rubrimonas sp.
CGGCCGAAGGCGGTCGCGCAGACGACGGCCTGACAAGCCGGCCCAACGGCGGCGCAGCGACGCAGCGGACGGACGGGAATAGCCTCGCGCCTCGGACGGGCGCGGAACATGGCCAACCAGACGGCTTTCAGCATCGCGCGTCAGACGCCTCGCCGGATCCGCCTCTGCGTTCCGGCGCGGCGCTGGCGGGCGACCCGCGCCTCGCGGGGTTCGAGACGCGCACAGCGAGCGGCAGCCTGATCCTCCACCTGACGCACGGCGGTTCGCCCGACACGGCGCTCGCCGCTGCGGCGGAGGCGCTCGCGCACGCGGCGCGCAGGTCGACCGCGACAACCGACGTTTCGGCGCCGCGCCCCCGAGTCGACGGGGCGCGGCTTTCCGGCGGCGCGCTGCGCGCCGCGGGGATCGCGCCGGTCCTGTTCACCGGCGACCGGGGCGCGACTGCGCAGGCGGTGGCCGAGGCGCTCGAACTCGCCGGCGGCGCGCCGAAGGCCGCCGCCATCTCGCCGCCGTCCAGGTAGCCGCGGTCCCACATCATGTCCTCGAGAAAGACGATCTGGCTTTCGTCCACGAACAGCATCCGCTCGCCGGCTTCGGCGAAGTCGGTCTGCGCGGCGAGCAGCGTCAGGCTCGCGAGCCTTGCGTCGCCGTCGCGCGCCATGGTCGCCGCCGCGATGGCGAGCAGCGTGCCGCCGAGACAGTAGCCGCAGCCATGGACGCGCGCGCCGGGCGCGATCCGGTCGACGGCGTCGAGCGCGCCCATGATCCCGAGGCGGCGATAGTCGTCGAGCCCGAGGTCGCGCTGCCTCGCCGTCGGATTGCGCCACGAGATCGCGAACACCGTGAAGCCCTCGGCGACGAGATGGCGGATCGGGGAGGCGTGACGTCAGGGGACATGGCGCCCTCTCTGGCCGAGCCTGACGGCGAGAGTATCGGTCCGGACGGCGCGCGCGTCGGCCGGCGTCAACGCCCCAACGCGGACCCGGCGGGGGCTCGCGTGGCCCAGCGGACCGTCCATGAAGTTCCGCGTGAGCGAGTCAGGGGTCCATGAACAACCGCCTCCGAACATTGAAGCAGCCGACGGCGCAAGGCGCGCCGTATCGCCGAGGCCGAGGCGGCGGGCCCGTTCAGTCGCGGCGCCCGATCTGTTCGCGGCGGACGCATCGCCGTCGAGCTCTCCCCGTCCTCACCAGCTTCGGAGCGGGCGCAGCTGATGGGTCTTCTTGCTGATGTGCTCGCTCATCCGACCGATCAGCCGGTCGATTTCGGCGATCCCCTCGAACACGAACGGCCCCTTGTTGAGCATCACGCATTCCGCGCGCGCGGCCATCGCCGCATCCGTCATCTCGCCGCGCGAGGACAGGCCGGTCTTGATCAGGCTTTCGAGCACCTGGGTCGCCCAGATCGCCGGGATCTGGGCGGCTTCGCAAATCCAGAGGATCTCCTCCTGCATCTCCGCCAGCCGCGCGAAGCCGATCTCGACGGCGAGATCGCCGCGGGCGATCATGACCGCAGTCGGCTGCCGGCCCGCGGCGCGGACCAGCAGATCCGGGAGATTGCGGACGGCGCGCTTCGTCTCGATCTTGAGCAGGAGCCCGAGGCGGCGCCAGTCGTCCGGCCGCTCGCGCGCGAGCGCATCCTGAAGAAGACGCACGTCCTCGACATCCTGCACGAAGGAGAAGCCGACGCCGTCCGCATGGCGCGCGACGAAGCGCAGGGCCTCGCTGTCCTCGTCGGTCAGCGCGGGGACTTCGATCTCGGTGTCGGGGAAGTTGACGCCCTTCTCGGGTTTGAGCTTGTAGCCCTTCTCGCGCGGTCCGCCGACGATCTTCGCGACCACGCCCCATTCTTCGCGGCGCAGCACGGTCAAGTCCAGTTTTCCATCGTCGAGCAGGATGCGCTGGCCCGGCTCGATCCGGCGCAGCGCTTCGGTCAGCGTGCATTCGATCGCGGCCGTCGCGGGCGGCGCGGCGTGGAGTCGACCCGGCGCGGCGATGGCGAGTTCGTCGCCGACGGCGACCCGGCGCAGATGCTTGTCGTCGCGGCTTTCGCCAGTGCGGATCTTCGGCCCGGCCAGATCCATCATGATCCGCATCCGCCGCCCCATCGGGTCGGGAGCGCGACCGACATGGGCGATCATGCGCGCCCAGACCGCCTCGTCGTCATGGGCGCAGTTGATCCGCACGGCTTCGACGCCGAGATCGGCGAGGCGCGCGACGAAATCCGCGTTGTCGGCGGCCTCGCTCGGCAGGGTGACCAGAAGGCGGATCGGACTGTGGCTGGACGGCGCGCCCAAGAGGAGATCGGCCCGGGCGGCGATGCGCCTCTCGCCGGCATGGAAGGCCTCCGACGGGACTGGCCGCCACGTCGCGCCCTGCGCCGCCGCCAGCAAGGCCGACACCGCCTCCAGCGTGGGCGTCACCCGGCTTTCGGCGCGACCCAGCGACGAGAGCCCCGCCTCCATCAGGCAGCGCTGCAAGCGCCGCAGATCGCGGCGGCGAAAGGCGAGATAGCGCGCGAGATTGGCCGCGCTCGGCGCGAAATCCTCCGCCTCGACCCAGCCATGCCAGCGCGCCTCGATCTGCGCGCCGTCAGCGTCCACCGACGCGCGCAGCGCGTCGACGTCGCGCAACAACTCGGCCAGGTCAGGCTCGTCCATTCGGAACCTCCAATCGCCGCAGCTTAGCGGGCTGACATGACAACCAGATGACGGCGAGGGGCGTTGGGGGCGACGCTCGAGACCGAAAGTGCGGTGTGCGCCAACTTCATCGGACGCGGCTCGCCAGCCCGGCGCTCGTCCGCGGCGCATGTCGAGCCAACCGTCGTGTGCGACCCGCCGCGCCCTACGAACTCCGGGACGTTAAGTCGCGGGCCGAGAGTTCCCGGCGCGCAAGCAGACGTCACATGACGCCTCTACGCGGTTCGAAAGCCAGAAGGAGAGCCGCCATGCGATCGCCCGTCGCCCCCACGCGCCGCACTTTCATCGCCGGCGCCTCCGCCGCCGCCCTGACGCCGACGCTCGTCTTCCGCGCCAGCGCTCAGGCGGGGCCGCGGGAGTTGTCGCTGCGCGAAGTCGCGCCCAATCCGAACGGCGTGGTCGAGCGGGCCTTCGTTCTCATCGGCGACCCGCTGGCCGGCCCGATCGAACGGATCGTGGCCGCCGACGGCGCGCCGACGCCCGCGCCGACTTTGCCCGAGGGCGAGCGCCGGGTGCTGCGCATCCTCCACATCAACGACATGCACAATTTCCTCACCGAGATGCACGCTGCGCGAGGCGACACGCACCGGTTCAGTCAGATCGTCGCAAAGGTGCGCGCAGCCCGCGCCGCCGCCGCCGAAAACGAGATCGCGCTGTTTGTCTCGGCGGGCGACGACCACACCGGCTCGGTCTTCGACGAGCTGATGGGCTGGGCGCCGGAGGAGTTCGCGGCCGACGCCGGCTATCGCGCCGCCTCCGCCGCAGGGCTAG
>NZ_DAIQNN010000184.1:0-3382 GCF_036788415.1 Rubrimonas sp.
TGGCTTGGTCGGTGAGTTCCAGAATCCCCGTTAGCGGCGGCGGCACTCTCCCAAGTCGTCGCGGAGATCGAGCAGCGCACGGCGCTGGCCGACAGTGAGAATGCGCCGGTGCGCCATGGCACGGGGTCGTTGTCGATCTCTCCGCTCGCCCTGCTTCACGCCCGGTCCGGCGGCATGAGACCGAGTTGCGTTTCGCTGTCGCGTCGACCGGCCCGTCGCGATGATATGCCCGCGGCCCGGTCGAAGCCTTTCACCGAAGGCGGCGTTTGGCTCGGCGCCGCGATCCGGCTTGCGGTCCGGCCGGGATCGGGTGAGCGTGACGAGAGCGACAGGAGAGCGGGACGGATGCGCTTCGAGAAGATCTGGATCGAGCAATGCGGTGCTGCGGAGGGCATCCGCGAGCGGTTCGGCGTCGAGGCCGCCCTCGATTATCTCATCGGCGAGAAGCTTCCGGCCTTCGCCGAGGCCGCGGCCACCCGGCCGAACTTCGCCCGTGAGCTGCCGGCCTTCGTCGGCGAAGCGCGTCGTCTGTTCACCCGCGCCGAGATTGCGGTCGGCCTCGCGCGTCTCGAAGCGTCGACCAAGCCGCCGGACATCGACGCCATCGACGAGCCGGACTTCCGCGACACGCCCGAGCAGCACGCCGCGCAGCGCGCCCGCATCGACCTCCTCCGCACGCTGCTCATGGCCGAGCGTCTCGGCACGGCGTGACGGCGCTCGGAGCTTCAGCTGGCGACCGTGAGGCCGTCCTCGGTGATCCCGCTCAGAATGTCCCCGACGAGGCGCCGTTCGATGGCGACGCCCGGCCCCCAGGTCATCGCATCCTCCGGCAGATGGGCTTAGCGCCAGTCTTTGGCCGCCGCCGACATCGGCGTCAGGACGATGACCGAGCCATGATCGTCGAGCCGGAAATCCGGCTCGGGATGCCGGTTGTCGTTGGCCGCGCCGGCCGGTGTGGTGGTCATGACAGCGCTCATGTCCCTGTGCCCAGTCGCTCTTCGCGTCGCATCGTAACGGTATCGCTCCCGGCGGTTCCGCTCAACAGGCCGGCCGACGCACGCGGCGAGGCGTCCCCGTCGCCTGTTTCTCCCGGCGCGGCGGTCTGGAGGCTGGCCGGGGCGAGGTCACGCCGCCTGCAGCGTGAACTCCACCCGCAGCGCGTCGTATCCGAAAACGATCAGCCCGTCGTCGGTGCGATCGAGCAGCCCTGCGTCGAGCAGCGCATGGATGTCGCCATGCACGGCCTTGACGTCCCGGTCGACGCGGCGCGCGGCGGCGCGGATCGTCATCGGACCCTGACCGGCGAGCGCCTTCATGAGCGCCCAGCGTTTCGGCGTCAGCACCTTCCAGAGCAGATCGACGGAGGCGAAGCTGACGCGGGCGCCCTGCGGCTCGCCCGCGAAGGCGGCGACAGCGCGGCGCTCGATCTCGTCGCGACCGGCGACCGAGAGGATCAGCGTGTTGGCTCCGGTTTCCATGCGTCGACGTCCCTCCAGAAATCCGCAAGAAGCTGCGACGGCGTCGTGAAGCGGTAGGGCGTCTCCACCGCGCCGATATGGCGGTGATCGCCCTTGCCCGCCTCGTTGTCGTAGCGCAGCACGCACGCGCGCCCCACGACATAGGCGAGCGCGTATTTGAAACCGTGCGCCGATCCGCGAACGGGCGAGGGCACGCGCCAGATGCGCAACTCGACGAAGGCGTCCTCCGCGAGGACGACGCGCTCGTGCAGGAGACGATCCGCCTTCATGCCCGTTGGAGTATGCTCCAACAATGACGCCTGTCAACGCCGCGGCGCGCCCCGCGCATCGATCGCACCGCGCGCCGGCGTCGTCGCGCGCGCGTGTCGATGCGTCTCGGCCGGGTTCGGCGCTTGCGTCGCCTGCCGTGGACGCTCTCCGGAGCGCCCGATGGCGCTCGCCCACAGCGCCGACCGGATCGCCCTTGATGACGGGGCCGCGGTCTGCGTTCATCGCCCGGCGCGCAGCCACTCCGCGAGCTTGGACCAGCGCCGTCGGCCGGAGGCCTCCTTCACGGCGATCGCCAGCGCGCGCGTCTGGCCCACGAGCACGACCAGCTTCTTGCCGCGCGTGACGCCGGTGTAGATCAGGTTGCGCCGGAGCATGGCGTAGTGCTGCGTCATGACGGGGATCACGACGGCCGGGTACTCCGACCCCTGGCTCTTGTGGATCGTCGTCGCGTAGGCCGGCGCGAGGGTGTCGAGTTCGCCGAAGGGGAAGCTGACGGATCGGCCGTCGAAGTCGACCGACAGCTCGCCTTCATCCGGATCGACGTCCTCGATCATGCCGATGTCGCCGTTGTAGACCTCCCTGTCGTAGTCGTTCTCGATCTGCATGACCTTGTCGCCGGGCGCGAAGGTCCAGCCGAAGCGCTCGACCTTACGCTCGCCCGCGGGGTTGAGCGCGGCCTGCAGCGCGAGGTTCAGCGCGCGGGCGCCGACGCCGCCGCGGTTCATCGGGCAGAGCACCTGGATGTCCCGGATCGCGTCGAGGCCGAACCGGCGCGGGATGCGCTCGCCCACGAGCTCGACGATCCGGGCCGCGGCCTGCTCGGGATCCGCGGCTTTCACGAAGTAGAAGTCCGTCTCACCCTCCGGGGGCGTCAGGTCAGGAAGGCGCCCTTCGTTGATGCGGTGCGCGCTGACGATGATCCGGCTCTGCGCCGCCTGGCGAAACACCTCCGTCAGCCGCACGACGGGCACGGCGCCGGAGCCGATGATGTCCGCCAGAACCTGCCCTGGACCCACGGAGGGAAGCTGGTCGATGTCGCCCACGATGAGCAGCGCCGCCGCGACGGGAACGGCCTTCAGGAGCGACTGCATCAGCGGCACGTCGACCATCGAGCTCTCGTCGACGACCAGCAGGTCGCAGTCGAGAGGGTTCGTCTCGTCGCGCTTGAAGCCGAAGCTCTTCGGGTCGACCTCGAGGAGGCGATGGATGGTTTTCGCCTCCATCCCCGTGGCCTCCGTCATGCGCTTGGCCGCCCGTCCGGTGGGCGCGCAGAGCAGGAGCTTCACCCCCTTGGCGCCGAGGATGCGCAGGATGGCGTTGACGATGGTGGTCTTGCCGACGCCCGGCCCGCCCGTGATGACCAGCGCCTTCGAGCGCAGGGCGAGGCGGATGGCCTCGGCCTGGCTGGGGGCGAAGCTCAGGCCGCTCCTCGCCTCCATCCATGGCAAGGCGCGGTCGGCGTCGATCCCAGGCCAGGGCGTCGCGCCCGCGGCGATGCGCGCGAGCCGCTCCGCGATCGCCCGCTCGGCGAGGTGCAGGCCGGTCAGGAACACGCAGTCGGTGTCGCCGACGCGGTCGGCGGTGACCGCGCCCTCGTCGAGCTCGAGCAGCACGGCGCTGTCGATCAGGCTGGC
>NZ_DAIQNN010000185.1:0-1148 GCF_036788415.1 Rubrimonas sp.
CATGGCCGCGGCGGCGATGGCTGGCAGGGCGTCGAGAAAGACGTCGCCGTTGAAGCGCATCGCCGCCCGCTCTCAGAACGCGCCGGGGGGCAGGAAGCCCTCGGTCGGAATGTCCATCTCGAAGCCGAACCACTTCTGCTGCAGCGCCGCCAAACGCCCGTCGTCGCGCATCTCGATGATGACCTCGGAGATGAAATCGCGAAGATCGAGGTCGTCCGGCCTCGTGACCCAGGCGAGGTAGGTGTAGTTCGTACCCGTCTCGACGGGACCGCCGAGGTCGAAGATGTCCGACCGCTCGCTGACCAGCGACGCGAGAGACGGCAGCGACTGGATGACCGCGTCGATCTCGCCATTGGCGAGCGCCACATAGCAGTCGGTGAAGGCGGTGTAGAGCTTGAGCTCGCGGAAGCCCGCGCCGCCTTCGGCGCGCAGGCGCTCGTCCACGGCGCGGGCGATGGGCTCCGTGGAGGAGGCGAGCTGGGTGCCCACCACCTTGCCACGCAGATCCTCCTCGGTCTTCATCGTGTCGCCCTTGCGCACTGCGAAGTAGGGCTGACCGTTCGCGATCGGCACGGTGTAGGCGTAGCGCTGCGCGCGCTCCTCGTTGATGCCGACCGTCGTCGCCACGAAGTCGAACTTGCCCGCCAGCACGCCCGGCAGGATGCCCTGCCACGGAAGGTCGAGCTGCTCGAGCTCCACGCCCATCTTCGCCACGACCTCAACGAGGATGTCCTTGCCGTAGCCGACGATCTCGCCGTCCTTCACGAACTCGAACGGCGGAAAGGCCGCCTCCGTGCCGACCGTGAGCTTGCCGGTGCGCCTGATGCGCTCCAGCGTCGTCTCGGCGCGAGCCGGCAGGCCGGCGGCGGCGGCTGCGACGCCGACAAGGGCGCCGAAGCGGCGGCGGGTGATCATGGGCATGGTCCGTCTCCTGTGCTCGTGTGGCCTCACAGCCTGGGGGCGTCGAAGTAGTCGGCGCGGACTGCTGCGCCGATCAGGTTGGCGATCAGCCTTCCGGCCGTGATCGAGGTGATGTTGTTCACGTCGAGAGCGGGGCAGATCTCGACGATGTCCATCCCGAGCACGCGGCCCTTGGCCACGAGCCCGTGGATCAGCTTGCGCGCCTGATGAAAGCTCAGCCCCCCCGG
>NZ_DAIQNN010000185.1:1248-3362 GCF_036788415.1 Rubrimonas sp.
AGCCCGTCGCGCACGCCGTTCACGTCGTCGCGCCAGTCGATGTGCGCGTCGATCTGGATCAGCGTCACCGGCCCGTGGGCGTCCAGCGCGCGGAAGATCGGGATCGGAATGCCGTGGTCGCCGCCGATGGTGATCGGCATCGCCCCGGCCGCGAGGATCTTGCGCACGGCCGCTTCCGCCCGCGCATAGTGGCCGCCGAAGGGCGTGCCCACGTCGTAGGGCACGTTGCCCACGTCCACGACCTTCAGCGCGCGGTGGTCGTAGAGCGGGCCGCCCACGTCGAAGTCATAGCGTTCGAGCCCGCGGCTGACCCGGTCGGTCATCCGGCGGACCGCATCAGGAGCGTGGATCTGATCGTTCGAGATCGCATGCGCCTCATACGCCGAACCGTGCGGTATGCCGAGGATCGCCACATGCGCATCGAGCCTTTCGAGGTCGGTGACCAGCGGGCTGTACAGGAAGGTCTGATGCGATTGGCTCGGAGGCACGGTCAGGGGGATCATGGTCGGTTTCCTGCGTAATATTTGGGCGCTCATCGGATCGTATCGCCTCTATTTTACCCGATACGACAGTTAACGTTGCATTCCCTTGCACCTGTGGAGTGTGGAGCAGGACGCTGCATGACGTGATCGTTAATGTCGCAAGCGTGGTTGCAGGAATTGCACGATGACCCTCGAGCGTCCGTACCCAACGCCTCCGCTGTCGGAGCGCGACCTGCGCGCGCTGCGCGTCTTCCGCGTGGTGGCCGAGGCCGGCGGTCTGACCGCCGCCGAGAGCCGGCTCGGCATGGAGCGCTCCACCGTCAGTCGTCACCTGAAGGGGCTAGAGGAGAGGCTCGGCGGTCGGCTCTGCCAGCGCGGTCCCCGTGGCTTCGAACTGACCGAGTTCGGGCGGGAGGTTTTCGCGGCGGCCGCCGCGCTCGGCGACGCGGTGCACGAGGCGCGGGCGATCCTGTCCGGTCGCGCGGCGGCCATCGGCGGCGAACTGCGCATCGGCCTGGCTGACAACTGCCTGTCGAATCCGGAGGCGCGCGTGATCGAGGCGCTGGGCGCTTTTGTCGCCCAGGCGCCGGACGCGCAGGTCCGGCTGGTGATCGGCGCGCCATCCGAACTGCGTCGGATGCTGCGCGAACGTCGGCTTCACGGTTGCGTCAACGGCGTCGCCGCCGACCCCCGCCTTGAGGGCGACGAGTTGTTCGGCGAGGAGTTTCGCCTCTATGCCCGCGCCGCGCCCGACGGCGGGTCGCCCCACGTCTCGATGCTGGAGGCGCTTGGATTCGGGATGGTGCAGCGTGACGGAGAAGGGCTCGAGGCTGGCGTCCGCTCGCCGTCGCTGCGACTGTCGCGCATCGCGCACGCGGAGGGGATCGAGGCTGTCGCAAGCCTCGTCGCCTGCGGCGCCTACGTCGGCATGATGCCGACCCACGTCGCAGCGGCGATGGCCGCCCACGGCATCGTGGAGGTGGCGGGGGCCGAGGCTCAGCGCGTGCGCGTCAGGTTCGGATTCGTCGTTGAACGCGACCGCGCACCGACCCGCGCCTTGCGCCTGTTGCGGGATATTTTTCGAACGACCCACAGCGCTCGCCGCAGTTGGCGACAAGCGAACCCTTGTCCCTGAGTGGTCGATGCACGCACGCGCCACGCTGTGGACCAGCGTGGCGCCGCCGTTGACGGAAGTGAACGGCCATGCGCGCGAGTGGCGGGAGCATCCACGAACCGACGCTCGTCAGGGCAGCCGATCGCGACCTGGGCGCGGGGCCGCATGTCGTCACTCAGCCCGGCGACGCCCAAGGCGATCATGCGTGTTGATGGCCGCGAAGGACGACCTCAAACCCGGAGCCGCCATCGGTTCCGGGCGCAGCCTCAGTTGCGATTTGCGGGGAGCCTCGGCGCCGTCGCTGACGATGGCGACCGGCGTGTCGGCCGTTGCGCCTGATGCGACAAGGAGGTTGCCCAAGTGCCGGGTCTGCTGATCCGCCTCCGCCGGCACGCTGCTGAAGACGCGCTCACGTCCTTCAGCGCCCGTCACGCTCCCGAGCATGACCTCGAACTCGAAGGAACTGTAGAAGTATGCACTTGATCTGACGTTGTCGCTCCGGCGTGCGGGGTGTCCGC
>NZ_DAIQNN010000186.1:0-3337 GCF_036788415.1 Rubrimonas sp.
GGCGCGCCGGGCTGTTCGAGCCAGTAGGCGGCGTCGCGCGGCTCGTTCAGCTTCGGACCCAGATCGCCCTGCACGCCGGCGCGCTCGAGACGCTCCAGAACGCGCTCCTGCTGCTCGCAGAGCGCGTCCAGCGCCTCCTGCGCCGACTTCGCGCCGGAGGACGCGTCGCCGATGTTCTGCCACCAGAGCTGCGCGAGCTTGGGATAGTCCGGCACGTTGGTCCCCGTCGGCGACCAGCGGACGCGGGCGGGCGAGCGGTAGAACTCGACCAGACCGCCGAGCTTGGGCGCGCGCTCGGTGAAGCTGTCATGCTGGATGGTCGACTCGCGCACGAAAGTCAGGCCGGTGTGCGACTTCTTGAGGTCCACCGTCTTGGAGCTGACGAACTGGGCGTAGAGCCAGGCCGCCTTGGCGCGGTCGACGGGGGTGGACTGCATCAGCGTCCAGGAGCCTGCGTCCTGATAGCCGACCTTCATCCCCTCTTCCCAATAGGCGCCGTGCGGGCTCGGGGCCATGCGCCATTTGGGCATGCCGTCCTCGTCGAGCACGGCCTTGGCGCCCTCGCCCACCATGTCGGCGGTGAAGGCGGTGTACCAGAACATCTGCTGGGCGACGTTGCCCTGCGCCGGGATCGGGCCGGCCTCGGAGAAGGTCATGCCGGCGGCGGCGGGCGGGGCGTAGGCCTTCAGCCAGTCGACGTATTTCTGGATCGCGTAGACGGCGGCGGGGCCGTTGGTGGCGCCGCCGCGGGCGACGCAGGAGCCGACCGGCTGGCTGTTCTCGTTGACGCGGATGCCCCATTCGTCGACCGGCAGCCCGTTCGGCTCGCCCTTGTCGCCCATGCCGGCCATCGACATCCAGGCGTCGGTGAAGCGCCAGCCGAGCGAGGGGTCCTTCTTGCCGTAATCCATGTGGCCGTAGACCGGGCCGGTCACGCCCAGATGGCTGAGGTCGCGGCCGGTGAAGAACTCGGCGATGTCCTCATAGGCCGACCAGTTGTCGGGGACGCCCAGCTCGTAGCCGTAAGCCGCCTGGAAGTCGGCCTTGTTCTTCTCGTCGTTGAACCAGTCGTAGCGGAACCAGTAGAGGTTCGCGAACTGCTGGGTCGGCAGCTGGTAGAGCTTGCCGTCGGGGCCGGTGGTGAAGGAGGTCCCGATGAAGTCGGCGACGTCGAGATCGGGGTTGGTGACGTCGGCGCCTTCGCCGGCCATCCAGTCGGTCAGGTTGCGCACCTGCTGGTAGCGCCAGTGGGTGCCGATCAGGTCGCTGTCGTTGATGTAGGCGTCGTAGATGTTCTCGCCCGACTGCATCTGCGTCTGGAGCTTCTCGACGACGTCGCCCTCGCCGATCAGGTCGTGGGTGACCCGGATGCCGGTGATGGCGGTGAAGGCCGGGGCGAGCACCTTGGCCTCGTATTCATGGGTGGTGATGGTCTCGGACACCACCTTGATGTCCATGCCCGCGAAGGGCTGGGCGGCGTCGATGAACCACTGCATCTCGGCTTCCTGCGCCGCGCGGTCGAGCACCGACAGCTCGCCGATCTCGGCGTCGAGGAAGGCGCGCGCGGCGTTCATGTCGGCGAGCGCCGGGCCTGCGAGCAAGGCGAGGGCGAGGCCCATCGCCGTGCTGTCTCGGAACTTCAATTTCATCTCAGTCCTCCCTTGCGGTTTCTTGGCCGTGGAAAGTGCGGATCGGGGCGGCCAGCCCGGTCCGGTCTCGGGGTCAGACCCAGCGGAACACCGCTGCGGCCCAGAGCGCGCAGACGATCAGCGCGCCCCATTGCGGCTGGTCGGTCAGGCCGAGCCAGGCGATGTTGACGAAGGCGGAGCCGAGCAGCGTGATGAACAGCCGGTCGCCCCGCGTGGTCTCGATCCGCAGCACGCCCGTGCGCGGCGTCTCGGGAAAGCGGATCGCGAGGAAGGTGAACAGCGCCAGAAGCGCCGCGATGATCGCGAAGAAGGCTGCGGTGGGCCAGGTCCAGGCCATCCAGTCCATCGGTCATAGCCTCCTGTAGCGCTCGTGATTATCGCCGTCTTCTTTCACACCCAAAGCCTCAATTTCTTTAAAGGAACCAAATTTATCAGGAGACTTCAAGACTTTCTGAAACATAGTACCGAAGGCGTTTCGCTCGCCTTTCACAATCTCTGTATCCCACTCTGCCTTGAAAAGCTCTTTAATCTCAAACTCCTTTCCGGATGGGAGCGCTTTTATACGCTTCCGGATTTCACTTTCCCATTTTTTCCAGAGCTTTTCTTCAATAGGCCCCATCACACCCTCCCCAGGGCGAAGCCCTTGGCGATGTAGTTGCGCACGAACCAGATCACGAGCGCGCCGGGGATGATCGTCAGCACGCCCGCCGCCGCCAGCACGCCCCAGTCGAGGCCCGAGGCGGAGACCGTGCGGGTCATCGTGGCGGCGATGGGCTTGGCGTTCACGGAGGTCAGCGTGCGCGAGAGCAGCAGCTCGACCCAACTGAACATGAAGCAGAAGAAGGCCGCCACGCCGATGCCGCTCGCGATCAGCGGCATGAAGATCTTCACGAAGAAGCGCCCGAAGGAATAGCCGTCGATATAGGCCGTCTCGTCGATCTCGCGCGGCACGCCGCGCATGAAGCCCTCGAGAATCCACACCGCCAGCGGCACGTTGAACAGGCAGTGGGCGAGCGCCACGGCGATGTGCGTGTCGAACAGGCCGACCGAGGAATAGAGCTGGAAGAAGGGCAGCGCGAACACCGCCGGCGGCGCCATGCGGTTCGTGAGCAGCCAGAAGAACAGGTGCTTGTCGCCCATGAAGCTGTAGCGGCTGAAGGCGTAGGCCGCGGGCAGCGCCACCGTCAGGCTGATCACGGTGTTCATCACCACGTAGATCAGCGAGTTGACGTAGCCCATGTACCAGCTCGGATCGGTCAGGATCACGGCGTAGTTGCGCAGCGTGGGTTGCTGCGGCCAGAGCGAGAAGGCGCCGAGGATTTCGGCGTTCGTCTTGAAGCTCATGTTCACGAGCCAGTAGATCGGCAGCATCAGGAACAAGATGTAGACGACCATCACCAATGCGGAGCGGTTGACGGCGGGAAGCGTCAGCCCCTTCGCCTGCGCGCGGGCGATCGCGGCGTCGGCCATCACGCGCCCTCCTTGCGGTCGAGATTGGTCATCACGGTGTAGAACACCCAGCTGATCAGCAGGATCACGAGGAAATACATCAGCGAGAACGCCGCCGCCGGGCCGAGGTCGAACTGGCCGAGCGCCATCTTGACGAGGTCGATGGAGAGGAACGTCGTCGCGCTGCCGGGGCCGCCGCCGGTGACGACGAAGGGCTCGGTGTAGATCATGAAGCTGTC
>NZ_DAIQNN010000187.1:0-3300 GCF_036788415.1 Rubrimonas sp.
TCCACATGCCGCACTTGCCCTGCTGGAACAGCGACAGGTTCTCGTTGAAGCCGTTGGTGGCGTAGCCCGCCGGGCCGTAATCGTTCATCAGATCGGTGAAGAAGGTCAGCGCCTCCTTCCACTCGGGCTGATCGAACTGGGGCCGCCAGTTCTCGTCGAACCAGCGCGCGCCAAAGGAGTTGGCGGTGACGGTGATGAAGGCGCCGCCCTCGCCCCAGCCGGCCTTGCCGCGCAGGCAGATGCCGTTGATGTCCTTGTCGGGGTCGTCCATCGCCGCGGCGGCCTCGCGGATGAACTGCCAGGTCGGCGCCTCGGGCATTTCGAGGCCCGCCTGTTCCATGAGGTCGGTGCGGTACATCACCATCGAGCTCTCGCCGTAGAATGGCGCGGCGTAAAGCGCGCCGTCATGGCTCAGACCGTCGCGCATGGCGGGAAGGATGTCCTGCGCGTCGTACGCCTCCGACAGATCGTCGAGCGGCACGAGCCAGCCATTGGCGCCCCAGATCGGCGTTTCGTACATTCCGATGGTCATGATGTCGAACTGGCCGCCGCGGGTCGTGATGTCGGTGGTGACGCGCTGGCGCAGCACGTTCTCCTCCAGCGTGACCCATTCGACGCCGATGCCGGTCTGCTCGGTGAACTTTTCCGTGTAGCGCTGCATGCGGATCATGTCGCCGTTGTTCACCGTGGCGATCGTGATCGAGGCGCCCTGCGCAAGCGCCGCGCTTGCGACCAGAGTGAGCGCCGTCGTGGCGCCGAGAACGCGCTTCAGTGACATTTATTATCCTCCCCAAGCTCGGTTGTGATGCACCTAGCGTTAGGGATTGCCCAGATTCGCGTCAACAAAATTTTTTACGCGCGATAACTTAGGCTGAGTTTCGCATCACGAGAGAAGCCTCGAGCAGAGTCGACGTCTTCGCCGCTGGCCGGTCGCCGGAGGCGACGATGGACAGCAGGCGATCCAGGCTGCGCCCGGCGATCTGCTCGTAATCCTGCGATACGGTCGTGAGGGACGGGCAGGTGAAACGCGAGAAGGGATGGTCGTCATGCCCCGCCACGCGCAGGGCGTGCCCATCGCCGACGCCGACGCGCAGCCCTTTCTCGTAGGCCGCGGCGAGAAAACCGATGGCGAGGCGGTCGTTGCTGCAGAGAATGGTGTTGGCCGGCAGGCGTCTCTCCGCGATCATCCGGCCAGCCGCGCGATGCGCGATCTCCTCGAAAGCCCAGCCATCGCCCTCGGCCACCAGAAGCATCGGCTCATGGCCAAGCCTTCGCATCGCCGCCTCATAGCCTGCTCGGCGCTTGTTGGCGTTCGGGTTGGGGGCGGCGCGCATCTCGAACAAGGCCGGCGGCTCGCCCGTGCGCGCCAGATATTCGACTATCATTCCGGTGCTTTGAAGGTGGTCCGTTCCGAACATGGCGTCGCCGACGCCCTCGATGTCGCAGTCGAACAGCACGGTGGGCACGTCCCGGCAGAACGCGTCCAGCGCATCGTGACGCGAGCGTCGCCCGATCGGGGCCAAAAGCACGCCGGCCGGGCGGATGCCGCGAAGGCTGTCCAGATTGGCGACTTCGCGATCGGGGTCGCCATGGGAACTCAGGAGGATCGGATTGAAGCCGGCCCCGCTGCACAACAGCTCCAGATTGCGCGCCACCTCTGCGAAGAACGGGTCCGCAAGGTAAGGCACCACGATCCCGAGATTGCGCGTCAGATGGCGGTTCTGATTGATGGCGTAGACGTTCGGCGTATATTCATAGCGCTCCAGCGCGGCCTCGACCCGCGCGCGCGTCGAGCGCCGGACCGAAGTCGGATCGTTGAAATACTTCGAAAGCGTAGGTCGGGAGATGCCGCTTAGCGACGCCAGCTCCTCCATAGTCCGGACGCGTTCCTGACGCATCGACTCGCTCGCCATCTGGAAGCGCACTCTTTTCTTTTCGCGCGATAAAATAAAATGGACGCGCGCAGAGTTGATGTCAACGGCGCGCGCGCCGGGCTCGCGTCCCGCCGCCGCCCCTGCGCGCGGGCGAGGCGTCCCGAGCGGCCGACAGGGCGTTGCCCGCGCGCTCTTAACGGGGCCACGACAAGGTGCGCGACCCGGCTGCCCGGACCCGGCCCCACGACCTCGCCGGCGCAGACGCTGCGTCAGGCGATTGCGCTGGAGCCCCGGCGGTCGTGGCGCTCGCCGCACCGCCGGAACGAAGACCGGTGGAAAACAGGGCGCGGCGAGATCGAACGGCCTCTCAACGCCGCGGTCGGCCCCGCCGCGCCGGCGAAGGGCGGGCCGCTGGAGCGCAAGCCGACCCGAGGGATCGATAAACCAGGATTCTCCATTCAAAAACAACGGCTCCCAGCTCGTGACCCGCGTCTCTCAGGTCGATCTCCGTCCCAGACCACCGTCTCCCCGAACACGCGCAGGATCAGGACGACGGCGACCGATCGGCCCATGTCGGCGCTCATCGCAATCCACCCGCGACCGGCTTCATTGCGGGCTGGCCCCTTTCCGGAGCGATGGAAGGTCGCCTGACGACGGCGCCCAGAGAGCCGACGAGGGAACCTTCCGCCGGATCCGGCCGCGACGGCGTCCTTTCCCTGCGACCGCGGACCTTGGTCACGTTCCACCGTGCAGCGCAGGCGCAGGCGCCGGCTCCGTGCGGAAAGTTCGGCGCAGCCCTGCGCGCGCCCCTCGACCGAGGCCAGGCCGGCGGCGCCCGCGTCGGTTCGGCTTCGCCTGTCGCGAGCCGCTCCCTCGCTCACTCCTCTGGCGGCGCGCGCTGTAGACAGCGTTGGTTGTCGCCGCAATCGTCACGCAGCCCGCCTCTCGCCGCCCCGGCTCAGCCCATGTCGTCAGGCGCCGGCGAGTCGTCGACCAGATCGAAATCGAGGCCGTGGGCCGCGCGGATGGAATCCTCGATCTGGGTTGCGATTTCGGGATTGTCGCGCAGGAAGGACTTGGCGTTCTCGCGCCCCTGCCCGATCCGCTGCTCCTTCCAGGAGAACCACGAGCCGGACTTTTCGACCACGCCCGCCTTGACGCCGAGATCGATCAACTCGCCCGTCTTGGAGATGCCCTCGCCATACATGATGTCGAATTCGACCTGACGGAAAGGCGGCGCGACCTTGTTCTTCACGACCTTGACCCGCGTCGTGTTGCCGACGACCTGATCGCGGTCCTTGATCGCGCCGATGCGGCGGATGTCGAGCCGCACCGAGGCGTAGAACTTCAGCGCGTTGCCGCCCGTGGTGGTCTCGGGGCTGCCGAACATCACGCCGATCTTCATGCGGATCTGGTTGATGAAGAT